>JBEBGK010000306.1:0-5235 GCA_040081515.1 Chthoniobacteraceae bacterium | reverse complement strand
CTTCAATGTTCGCGGACGAGATCCGCCGCTCGCAGAAGGCGGTCATCATGATCTTCCTGCCGGGCGGGCCTTCGCATCAGGACATTTTTGATTTGAAGATGGATGCGCCTTCGGAAGTGCGCGGGGAGTTCAGGCCGATCGGGACGAATGTGAACGGTATCCAGATCACCGAGCATCTCCCGTTGCTCGCGAAGATGATGGATCGCTGCACGCTCATCCGCTCGATGTCCGACTGCGACAGCGGGCACGATGCGTTCCAGTGTCTTACGGGGCGCTCTTTCAAGAATCAACCGCAGGGCGGCTGGCCATCGATGGGCGCAGCTCTGTCGAAGCTCCAGGGCGCGGTGGATCGTGCGGTGCCGCCCTTCGTCGGCCTCGCTCCGAAGATGGGTCACATGGAGTGGGCACGGTGCGGTGATCCGGGTTTCCTCGGCGTGGCGCATGCGCCTTTCCAGCCGAACAAAGGCGGCGCGACCGAGGACATGACGCTCAATGGCGTGACGCTCGACCGCCTCTCCGACCGGCGCTCGCTGCTCACGAATTTCGACCGGTTCCGCCGCGACATCGATGCGAGCGGCGTGATGGACGGCATGGATGTGTTCAACCAGCAGGCCTTCGGCGTGCTCACCTCGAGCAAGCTGCTCGATGCGCTCGACGTCTCGAAGGAAGACCCGCGCATCCGCAACAGCTACGGCAAGGGCGACCCGAAGAACCGCGACGACGGCGGGCCGAAGCTCATGGAGCATTTTCTCGCCGCGCGGCGTCTCGTCGAGGCGGGAGCGCGTTGCGTGACGGTGGCGTTCAGCCGTTGGGATCATCACGGGAAAAATTTCGATGCACTGCGGCAGGATCTTCCGTTGCTCGACCAGGGGCTCACGGCGTTGCTCACGGATTTGCGCCAGCGCGGGCTGGAGAAGGACGTCTCGGTCGTCGTGTGGGGCGAATTTGGCCGCACGCCGACGATCAACAAGGACGCCGGCCGCGACCACTGGCCGCGCGTCTCGTGCGCGCTGCTCGCAGGCGGCGGGATGCGCCACGGGCAGGTCATCGGCGCGACCGACCGGCTTGGCGGCGAGGCCACGGAACGCCCCGTGCGATTCGGCGAAGTGTTTGCGACGCTCTACCACAACCTCGGAATCGACGTGAACAAGACGACCATCGACGACCTGAGCGGCCGGCCGCAATATCTCGTGGAGCCCGGCTGCCTGCCGATGAAGGAACTCGTCTGACATGCTGACGATCCAAGGCTCACCCAGCGGCAGATTTTGCGACGGCGTCTCGCGGCGCGATTTCATCCGGATCGGCGGACTCGCAATGGGCGGCATCGGCCTCCCGCAGCTTCTCCAGGCCGAGGCGCTTTCCGGCGTGCGCCGGTCGCCGAAGTCGATCATCATGATCTACATGGCGGGCGCTCCGCCGCATCAGGACATCTTCGATCTGAAAATGGACGCGCCGCTCGAGTATCGCGGCCCTTACCAGCCGATCGGGACCAACGTGGCCGGCATCCAGATTTCCGAGCACATGCCGCACTGCGCGCGCATCATGGACAAGCTCGTGCCGATTCGCTCGATGGTCGGATCGGTCACCGGCGATCACGATTCGCATATCTGCTACACGGGCCGTTCCGCGCAGGGTGCGCCGAAGCCGCCGGGCGGCTGGCCATCCATCGGCTCGACGATGGCAAAGCTCATCGCGCGCAGTTCGAAGGAAGTCCCGCCTTTCGTCGGCCTCGCGCCAAACGCGGGTCATCCGCCGTACGGCTCGCCGGGACATCCGGGATTTCTCGGGCCGGCGTTCTCGGCGTTCCGCCCGAATGGCGCTGCCACCGGCGACCTCACGCTCAATGGCGTCACCGCCGACCGTCTTTCGGATCGCCGCGCATTGCTCACGGGCTTCGACAAATTCCGCCGCGACGTGGATGCGAGCGGCCTCATGGATGGGATCGATGCCTTCAACCAGCAGGCGTTCGGCGTGCTCACCTCCAGCAAGCTCATCGAGGCGCTCGACGTGAGCCGTGAGGATCCGAAGACGCGCGAGCGCTACGGCAAAGGTGACACGAAGAACTACGGCGACGGCGCTCCGCGGAACAACGAGCACTTTCTCATCGCGCGCCGGCTCGTCGAGGCGGGCGCACGTTGCGTGACGATGAATTTCGGTCGATGGGATTTTCATTCGCGGAATCACAGCGAACTGCTCACGCATCTGCCGCTGTTCGATCAGGGCTACAGCGCGCTCATCGAGGATCTGCACCAGCGCGGACTGCACAAGGACGTCGCCGTCGTCGCGTGGGGAGAATTTGGCCGCACGCCGCAGATCAACAAGGAAGGCGGCCGCGATCATTGGCCGCGTGTCGGGTGCGGCGTCGTCGCCGGCGGCGGATTCAAGACCGGCCAGGTGGTCGGCGCGACCGATCGTCTCGGCGGCGAGCCGACCGAGCGGCCCGTGCATTTCGGCGAAGTCTTCGCGACGCTCTATCACTGGCTCGGCATCGACATTGCAAACATCACTCTGCCCGACCTCGCGGGACGCCCGCAATATCTCGTCGATGGCTGGCAGCCCATGAAGGAACTCATCTAGCACCATGAAACCATTCGTTGCCCTCCTCCTCTCATCGTCGCTTCTCTTCGCTGCCGGCGACGGGAAAATCAAGACCCTGCAGATCGAGGCCACCGGCGCCCCCGCGCTCACGCTCCGCGGCAAGGATGCGCGCCAGCAGTTGCTCGTCACCGCAGCTTTTGAAAACACCGCCCAGCGCGACTACACGCACAAAGCCGCCTACCAGGCATCTCCCGACGGCATCGTGAAGGTGGACGCGAACGGTGTCGTGCTCCCTGTTGCCAACGGTACCGCGACCGTGACCGCGACTGTGGATGGCGTCACCGGATCGTTGCCGGTGAAAGTCGAGAACGCGGACAGGAGCGAGCCGATCAATTTTCCGAACCAGATCGTCCCCATCTTCACCAAGGCGGGCTGCAACTCCGGTGGCTGCCATGGAAAGGCGAGCGGCCAGAATGGATTCAAACTCTCGCTCCTCGGCTTTGAGCCCGCCGAGGACTACGAGCATCTCGTGAAGGAAGCGCGCGGACGCCGCGTCTTCCCCGCTGCGCCGGAGAACAGCCTGCTCCTCCTCAAAGGCATCGCCACGACTCCGCACGGCGGCGGCAAGCGGATCGACCGTGAATCCGACGACTACCGCATGCTCGTCCGATGGATCGCGCAGGGCATGCCTTACGGCAGGGACACGGACCCGAAGCTCGATCGCGTCGAAGTGCTGCCGAAGAAGCGCACGCTCGCCCTGAACGGCGAACAACAACTCGTGGTCCTCGCGCGTTACAGCGACGGCTCCGTGCAGGACGTCACGCGCAGCGCGCTCTACGAGCCGAACGACAAGACCATGGCGGTGACGGACGAAGACGGTCGCGTGACGATGCTCGAACAGCCCGGCGACGTCGGAATCATGGTGCGCTATCAGGGCAAGGTGGCCGTCTTCAACGGCACCGCCCCACTCGGCGCACCCGTCGGTGAACTTCCGGAGCCGGTCAATTTCATCGACGAACTCGTCTTCGCGAAACTTAAGTCCCTCGGCATGCCGCCCTCGCCCGTCAGCGACGATGCGACATTCCTCCGCCGCGCGAACATCGACATCGCGGGCCGCACGCCCACGCTCGAGGAAACGCGGAGCTTCGTGGCCGACACCGACCCGAAGAAGCGCGACCGGCTCATCGACACGCTGCTCGCCAGCCCCGAGCACGCCGACTACTTCGCGAACAAATGGAGCGCGCTCCTTCGCAACAAACGCAGCAAACCGGCGGATGCGCGCGGCAATTTCGCCTTCCACTCGTGGATTCGCGACAGCATCCGGGAGAACAAACCCTACGACCAGTTCGTCCGCGAAGTGGTCGCGGCCACGGGCGAGATCGAGGAGAACCCGCCGGTTGCGTGGTATCGACAGGTGAAGGAGCCGCAGCAGCAACTCGAGGACACGGCGCAACTTTTTCTGGGCATGCGTCTCCAGTGCGCGCAGTGCCATCATCATCCCTTCGAGAAGTGGAGCCAGGAGGATTACTACAGCTTCTCCGCGTTCTTCTCGCAGGTCGGGCGCAAGGCCACGACGACGAAGGAGAATGAGATGATCTTCCACCGGCGCGGCGCCGCGACGGCGGTGAACAAGAAGACGAAGCAAAACGTGAAGCCCGCCGGCCTCGGCTCCGGGAAACTCGAAATCGCGCCGGACGACGATCCGCGTCTCGCGCTCGCGGACTGGATGAGCAACAAGGACAACCCGTTTTTTGCGAAGGCGCTCGTCAATCGCTACTGGAAGCATTTCTTCAACCGTGGCCTCGTCGAGCCCGAGGACGACATGCGCGAGACGAATCCGCCGTCGAATCCCGATCTGCTCGACGCCCTCGCGCGGCGCTTCGTCGAGAGCGGTTACGACATGAAGGCGATCATCCGCGACATCACCCGTTCGCGCGCCTACCAGCTCAGCGCCATCCCGAACGAATACAACAAGAGCGACCGGCAGAATTTTTCCCGCTACTACCCGAAGCGCCTGCCGGCCGAGGTGCTCTTCGACGCGGTGAATCAACTGACCAACGCGGCGAGCGGCTTCCCCGGACTGCCCGCGGGCACGCGCGCGATTTCGCTGCCGGATAACAGCTTCAACGCCAGCTCGTATTTCCTCGTCGTCTTCGGCAGGCCCGAGTCTTCGAGCGCATGCGAGTGCGAACGCACTCAGGAAGCCAGCCTCGCGCAGTGCCTCCACCTGCTGAATGCCAAGGACATCCAGGACAAGCTCGCGTCGAATTCCGGTCGCGCCGCGCAACTCGCCGCCGATCCCCGCAGTGACGAGGAGAAGCTGGGCGAACTCCATCAGCTTGCGTTCAGCCGCGAAGCCGCCCCCGGGGACATCGCCCTCGCCAAGAGCCACATCGAAAAGCCGCGCAAGGCCGCGGACGGCAAGCCGCTCGATCCGCTGGCCGCCAAACGCCAGGGCTACGAGGACGTTGTGTGGGCGCTCCTGAACACGAAGGAATTCCTGTTTAACCACTAGGGCCGGCTGCGAACCTCGAAGTTCCATGCGAAGTCATTCCGAGTGTAGTTCTGGGCGGGCGAAGGCGGAACAGAGTGGGACAGGCGTCCCACTGCCGCCGCGTCATCGCGCTCATTGGTTGGGCGATTCTCGCATCACCCACCTTCGCGGAATTGCCGGCCATCACGCTCGCCACTGTTTCG
>JBEBGK010000009.1:0-18640 GCA_040081515.1 Chthoniobacteraceae bacterium | reverse complement strand
TTCAAGTCGGCTCGCCGTCGGATCGCCATGGGGATTGGAGAAAAGGGCAAGCCCATGGCTGAGAGAACGTGCTATGAAAAGCTCCGCTCTCTCCAAGCCAAGGGCTGCCTTCGAGTTGTTGCCAGCGAGCAGAACGGCACTCGACTCAGACTACACCTGCCAAGTGAGATCGAGGGTCTCATTGTCGCCGTGGCGGACGACATCGCCGTGAGCTTCGAGGAACTCGACTTCTTCTCAATCCCCGAATATCGGCTCGCAATCCTCCAGCGAGACGGCAACCGTTGTGCCTATTGCTTACGCGCGGTCGACGAGTCGAATTATGTCATCGAGCACATCGCATCGCGGCCGGTGGGCGACAACAGCTACCGCAATCTCGTTGCCGCATGCCGTGGCTGCAACAACCGCAAAGGAAATTCTCCGGCCGAGGATTTTCTAAGGCTTCTGTATCGTGAGGGACTCTTGTCGTCGGCCGATCTGCAAGCACGCCTGGACATGCTTCGGCGAGTTCAAGGCGGAGAACTCAAGCCAACAGTGCCGGCTGGGCAAGCAGCCGGTTTCGCGCGACCCACCGGCGTCGTACAGTAGCCGCATTCAGTTGCCGACAGGTCTCTAGCATGTATCACTGCTACAGGCACGAGATCGACCACAGCTCGTCCGACTGCCCACGATGCTTAGCGGAGCAGCGGCATGAGGAACTCGTCGATCTGACTCGGGAGGGGCAAG
Source organism: Chthoniobacteraceae bacterium (assembly GCA_040081515.1). Classification (GTDB taxonomy): domain Bacteria; phylum Verrucomicrobiota; class Verrucomicrobiia; order Chthoniobacterales; family Chthoniobacteraceae; genus SXWH01. The sequence goes on along the minus strand of JBEBGK010000009.1, from coordinate 17,917 downwards.
ACGAAGCGGCCAGGCTGGCAAGCGAGCAACATGAAGAGCATCTCAGAGCGATAGAAGAGTCCGACTACAGACGTGCAAATCCTGGCGACTACCCGTGTCCTCACTGCGGGTACATCACGCTGCGGCTGGATTTCGACCGTTGTCCGTTCTGTCGCGGAAGCGTTCAGGAAAAAGACCCGGAATACTGGACTCGCGTTCAGGTTGAACTCGAGCGCCGAGCAAAGGCCGCTGCGGAAGCAGCGGCAGAAAGACAGAAACAGAAGGCGGTCGCCGATGCGCAAGCTGCCAAGGCGGCGGCAGCGCAGGCCCTCGCGGGGGCTGAGGCCGAGCTAAAAAAAGCCGACGCCAAAGTGCAGGAAGCCGCGACAAAAGCCGCGCAACTTTCCGCTGCGGCCGCGGAGGCGATCCGTGGCACTGCGGCTGTCGATGCAACCAAGCTTGCGACTGACGCCGCCGCGGCGCTGCAGGATGCCGCAAAGGCACGCACCGAGCGCGACCAGCGCGAAGCGCAGCGCAAACAGGCGGCGGACAAGATCGAACCGGTGACCAAGCAGGTCGCTGATGCCGAGGAAGCGCTGAAAAAAGCAGCGACCGCGAAGGACAATACCGAGGCCGAGCTGAATCTTGCGAAGGCCGAGGACAAAAAGACAGAGGCCGGCGTTGCTTCCGCAAAGACCGCCGCGGATGCCGCCGAGGGAGCGCGCAAGAAGGCCGAGGAAATTTTACAAAGCGCACGCCAGACTGCGACCGCCGCCGAGCAGGCAATTCGCGCGGTTGCCTTCTCGCCCGACGGCTCGACCGTCGTCACGGCGGGCGACGACAAGCTCATCCACACGTGGAGTGCAGCGACCGGCGCGGCCTTCGATGTGTTGAAGGGCCACACGAGCGCCGTCGCTTCGCTGGCTTTTGCCGCGAGCGGCGAACTCATCTCCACCGCCAGCGACGGCACTGCGCTCGCGTGGAGCATTTCTCCGCAATGGAAACTCGAACGCACCCTCGGCTCCAGCGAAGGCCAGTCGTCGTTCGCAGACCGCATCGGCGCGCTCGCCTTCAGCCCGGATGGAAGATTCCTCGCCGTCGGCGGAGGGGAGCCTTCGCGTGGCGGGGAGATCGAGATTTGGGACACGCGGAGCGGCAACCTTGCGCGCGACCTGCCGGGTCTTCACAGCGATGCCGTGCTCAGCCTCGAGTTTTCCCCGGATGGAAAATTTCTCGCCTCCGGTGCCGCTGACAAAATCGCCCGCGTGACCGACCTCGCCACCGGCAAGCTTGCGAAGTCCTTCGAGGGTCACACGCACCACGTCCTAGGCGTCTCCTGGAGCCTCGATGGCCGCACGCTCGCAACCGCCGGCGCCGACAACGCGGTGAAGATCTGGGATTTCACGACCGGCGACCGGAAGAAGAACATCGACGGCTACGACAAGGAAGTGACGTCCGTCCGTTTCCTCGGCGCGACCGACGAACTCCTCACGGGCTCCGGCGACAACAAAGTCCGCATCGTCAATACGGACGCCAAGGAGATCCGCGTGCTGCCCGAGGTTGCCGACTTCGTCCAATCCGCAGCCGTCACCGCGGATGGAAAGACCGTCGTCGCAGGCGGACAGGACGGCGTCCTGCGTGTCTGGAAAGCGACCGACGGAACGCCCGTCGTGAAATTCGCCCAGTAGCGCCCGACGTCCATCCGACCCGCATGTCCTCCCCGAAGCCACGTCGCTCGTTTCTGAAGTCCATCGCCACGCTGCCCCTGCTCGGAGCCGCGGGCGCGTTCAACATCTCCATTCGGGCCGCGGACGGGAAACTGCCGTTCGCGACGGACAACGAGAAGATCAACAAGGCACGGGAAATCGGACTCTCGGTCCTGAAGCCGGCACCGCAGCAACTCGAACACGGACTGCGCCTGCACGCGGAGTCACTCGTGTTCGACAGCTACGGATTTGCGCCGCGCTGTGCGCTGGACGGTGACGCATTCGGCGCGGCGATGAAAGCGGGCATGCCCGATGGCGAACTCGGCGACTTGCGTGAGGAGATGATGATGACGCGATGCGCCACGAGCGCGGTGGAGAGGAAGGAATTTCTCGAGGCGTTTCGCGCAGCGGGTGTCACGTGCATTTTCCAGAATGCGGGCGAAGAGGGCAATGACCCGATGCGGCTGCTGAAGCGTCTTTCGCGCTTCACCTACGCGACCGACCTGATGCGCGGCGAGATGTCGAAGGCGGTCTCAGCCGATGATGTCGTGACCGCGAAGAAGTCCGCGAAGGTCTGCCTCTGCTTCACCGGCAATGGCGTCCCGCTCGTGCAGCAGTGGAACAGCGTGCGGGATGAACTGCGCCATATCCGCGTGTTCTTCCAACTCGGCATCCGCATGATGCACGTGACTTACAACCGGCGGAATCCGCTCGGGGACGGCTGCGGTGAGGCGACCGATGGCGGACTGAGTGACTTCGGCCGCGCGGCGATCGAGGAGATGAACCGGACCGGCGTGATCGTGGACGTCTCGCACAGCGGATGGCGCACGAGCCTCGATGCGGCGAAGGCGTCGAAGAAGCCGATGGTCGCGAGTCACACCGTCGCAGCAGCACTCAACCGCCACATCCGGGCCAAGCCCGACGAGGTCATCCGGGCGATCTGCGACACCGGCGGGCTGGTGGGCATCTGTTGCATCTCGGGTTTCCTCGGCGGAAACGGCGACCTTGGCGCCATGCTCGATCACATCGATTACATCGTGAAGAAATTTGGCGCCGATCACGTGGCGATCGGGACGGACATCGCCTACGTCTCGCGAAACGAAGAAGCCGAACGCGCGAAGATTCCGAAACGCACGGATGGCCGCTCACCGTCGCCTGCGCGTTGGGAGGCCCTCTGGCCACAGGACAGTCTCGGGGGCGGGAAGTCTGACGCACTCTCCGGCCTGTCGTGGACGAACTGGCCCCTTTTCACCGTCGGAATGGTCCAGCGCGGACACAGCGACGAAACAATCCGGAAGATCCTCGGTGAAAACATCCTTCGCGTCGCGAGGGCGAATTTCGGTTAGATTCGGTCCGGGAAAACAACGGTCACCGCGCCTGCAAACGCACCTCGTCGAGGTCGAAACTCTGCTGCGTGCCGGATTGCGCGGCCATGATGACGACCTTTCCCGCGTGCCGGACCGTCTCGCGCCAGGAATAGGCGTGTGCGGCGGGAGTCCAGCCCGCGGCCCGGGCATGCTCGTCGGTCCAATCGTAGCGGAACGTGCTCCTGATTGTCTGCCAGTCTGTCGTGAACGGCGGCAGCTTCTCAAAGGTCCACTGCGCGATGTCCCGGGCAAAGAGTTCGATCCGCACCGAACCGCCGGCCTTTGCAGCGCGGATGCGGGCGGTGATCGTGACCTCTTCGCCGCCGAGCAGCACGGGCCAGTCTCCTTCGAGTGGAGCGGCATGGGCGATTGGCCGGAGATTCCTTTCCCGGGAAACGGTGATGTAGCCCTCCTCGTGATGCTCGGTCTTGTCCACACCGGCCCATCCTTGCGCGTCACGATCGAATGTGAATACGAGCGGCTCCTTTCTCGCGGGTGCGTGCGGGAGCGGTGGCAGTTCGCGCGCCGGCAATGCGGTATGCACCAGCGTCGCGCCAGTGATTGCGTGCAACTTCGCTCCCGGCGCCAGCGTGAAGCGCAAGCGGACCGCGCCATCCTTGCCGGGCAGCGTCTCCATGTTCACCTCACCATCGGCCGTGAGGCGCACGGGCTCTTTCGTCAGTCGTAGCAGCGCCGTCGTGAGCACCGCGGGTTTCGATTTGTCATCCGCTTCATACGCGGCAAAGCAATCCTCCCGCAACCGCGCGAGGCAGAGGCTTGCGGATCGCTGCCAGCCGAGATGCACGGTGGGGCTGCCACCGTAGTAAATGAGCAACTGTCCGTCCTGCACGACTGGCGGGCCGGCCTGCGCGTAGATGCAACCGCCATCGTAGGCACCTTTTTCGCCGAGGCGCAGGAACGGCACGCCGGGGCTCACGCGCTCCCAGTGAATGGAGTCCGGGCTCCACGCCAGTTCGCAATCCACGACGCGACCGTGACCGACGTGATACATCATCACGTAGCCGAGGTAGATGTTGCCGTACGGAAAGACGGTGAGCGCGTAGGTCTGGACCGCCCGCCCCTCGTCGAGCGTGCTGCGCAGGACCATGCCACTGTTTTTCCAGTGCTGGAAATCGTCGCTCTCCAGCCGCGAGACGAGACGTTCGCCAAGATAGAGCTTGGTGAACCAGAGATACTTCCCGGAGCGGGCGTCGAAGAAGGCGTTGTTATGCGTGTCGCCCTGCTGCGCGGAGAATCCCTCCACCTCCTGCACGGCGCCCCACCGAATGCCGTCACGACTGAATCGCACACGCGGCTTTCCGAGGCCCACGTCGTGGACCATTTTGTAGCGGCGCCCCGGATCGGCGTCGTGCGTGTCCTTGAAAACACCCACGTTCGGGCAGTCGCGTGCCACCGCGTTCGTATCCGAACGGCCTGCAAACTTGTGCAGACCCAGCGCGGGTTTCCGCCACACGATGCCGTCCTTCGACGTGGCGTATAAGAGGAACCACCCCACATCGTGCACGGTCGATGGCAGGTCCATCTGCGCGATGGCCTCCTTGTCGGCGAGCACGTCCTTGTACCAGAGTTTCCACACGCGCTCATCCGTGTCCCAAAGCACGTTCGGGTAGTAGTTGTTCGTGGCGTTTTCCCACGGCTCATCGGACGGCAGCAAAGGATTGCGGTCATCCTTCACCGGCGCGCCGAGGACGAGCCTCGCATTTTCCGCGCGCTCGATGACGCGTCGATCGAGCATCAGCAGCTTTGCGGGATCGGGCGCGACGAGCCGTGGTTCGCCCGCCAGGAGCGGGAACGCGACAAGTGCAACTGCGAGTGAAAATAAGTTCCTCATGCGGTGAAAGAGGAGGCTGCGCCAGTGCCGGTGCCTTTGGAAGGACTCTCCGGGAGGCGTTGCATTATCCCGCGCCCACAAGCTCCCGGAGCGGCGTCCCGCCGTCGGTGATTGCGCGCGGCCTGCCGAGCGGATCGAGGAATTCCCCGTTATGCGGCACGCCGAGGAGATGGAAGATCGTCGCCGCGAGATCCGGCGGGCGGACCGGGCGCGATGCAGGGAATGCACCGATGCGATCGCTTTCCCCGACGATCATGCCCCCGCCAATTCCCGCGCCCGCAAGCACGACGGAAAAGCACGAGCCCCAGTGATCGCGACCGCCTGCGGCGTTGATCTTCGGCGAACGACCGAACTCGCCCATCACCACCACGAGCGTTTCATCGAGCAGGCCACGGGCGCGCAAATCCTCGATGAGCGTCGCGAACGTCCGGTCGAACTGCGGACCCAGCACATCGCGCACGCGGCCGGCATTGTTCCTGTGCGTATCCCACAGCGGGCTGCCGCCTACCTCGGCGGCGCCTTCGCGCGGCCAGTTCACCTGCACGAGGCGCGTGCCCGCCTCGATCAATCTCCGCGCCAGCAACACGCTCTGGCCGAATTTATGCGACCCATAAGCGTCGCGCAGAGCTGCCGGCTCACGCTCCACTTCGAAGGCCGCGCGGCTCGCATCCGAATGGAGAAGGTCGAAGGCCTTCTGGCGCATGTGGCTCATCTCGCTGACGGCGCCGCTCTGCGCGCCTTCGCTGAAATGGGCGTCGAATTGAGTCAGCAGATCAAACCGCTCCGCGAGGCGGACGGTCGTCATCCGTTCGTCCAGGCTCATTCCCTCGATCCGGATCGGCAGTTGCGAAGGGTCGCACTTCATGAGCATCGGATGCCACGGCGCGCCCATGAAACCGCCATTCTGCCCGGGCCATACGATGTTCCCGTCGTTCGCGATGATCTCCGGCAGCACCACCGAGGACAAAGGCGAACGCTCGCTCCGCTTCAGCGCACCGATCACGGAGGCGATGCTCGGCCAGTCCTGCGGACCCGCGGGCACGTTCTCCGCCTTGCTGCCCGGCACGTAGCCCGTGAGCATGAATGCGCCGCTCGTCGAATGCGCGTTGATGTCCGTCGTCATCGATCGAATCACCGCGAGACGGTGCGCGACGCGCGCAGTGTGCGGCAGCGTCTCGGAGAAATGAACGCCCGCCACACTGCTCGGAATCGATCCCAGCGTCCCGCGGATCTCGAGTGGCGCGTCCGGCTTCGGATCGAAGGTATCGTGATGCGGCGGACCGCCGCCCAGGAAAAGCACGATGCACCCTTTCGCGCGCCCGAACGATGCGCCTCGGTCCCGGGCGGATGCGGCCGCGCGAGCCCGGCCTTCCCAAAGGCCAGGCACCGACATCCCCAGGCACCCAAGTCCGCCGACGCGAAGCCATTCACGCCGGCTGAGCCGTTGATTCGATGGACGGGTGGGAGGCATGACTCGCTCGTTGTACGTAAACTGCGGGCGGATTGAGACCGCCGCGAGGGTGTTGCTACAACCACCCTGAGGCGCGCGCCTGCTTAGGCGCAAGGAGGACGGTTCACTTTGCCCGTCCAACGTTGTCTGGCATTCCGCCGCTCTCTGTAATTCCATCGGACGATGCCGCTGCCGCCAGCTCTCCGCTCCGTGATTCCCCTCGTCGTCGGGCTTACTGTCGGCGCCATCGGTGCGAGGATGTTTATCGAGAGCATGCCTGGCGCCGAGGGAACGCCGGAGGCGCGGGCGGAGAAACTTGAGGTTGAGCTGCGGCAGGCGAAAAACCAAATCGCCGCACTCAGCGCCCCCGATTCATCCGGGCGCAGCCATCCCTGGCGGCTTCTGGATGATCAGGCCCGCCGGATCTACGAGGACATCCGCGAAGGGCGCCCGGTGAATCCCGATGACATTTTCCGCGTCGCCCAGCCGCTGGTGCGGTGCTCGGCGCGCTCAGCGACCGGATGCTCCCGGCAGCAGTGTGGCTCATCGGGATTTCGCCGCTGAGCACGCCATTCTACGCCGCTGGCAGCATGCTCACTATCGCGGACCTTCCGGTGACACTTGCACACGCCCTGCCGCGACGGATCCGCCGCGATAATCGCGTTCGCTTTCCTGCTTGGAGAATCCCTGCACAGTCTGTTCCCTCGACGAAATGGAAAGGCAGTTGACCAAACCGCGAGTGCATCGCGGCGCCGGGAAGGCGCTGGCCCTGCTGCTGACGATCAATCTCTTCAATTACATCGACCGCCAGGTGCTCGCGGCGGTCGAGCCGCCGCTCAGCGCCGAGTTCCGGCTCACGGAAGCGGGCGCGGGATTGCTCGCGAGCGCGTTTCTCTACGCCTACATGTTTGGCGCGCCGATCCTCGGAAGACTCGCCGAGCGGGTCTCCCGATGGTGGGTGGTCGCAGGCAGCGTCGCGGTGTGGAGCCTCGCAAGCGGGTGGACGGGAATGGCCGGATCGTTCGGCGTGCTTCTCGCCAGCCGCGTCATCGTCGGCATCGGCGAAGCGGGCTACGGCCCGGCGGCGCCTGCGCTGATCTCGGACTACTTCCCAATCGAGCGACGGGGGACCGTCATGGCGATGTTCTACATGGCGATTCCGGTGGGGAGCGCGCTCGGCTACATCATCGGCGGGCAGATTAACGCATGGCTCGGCTGGCGATGGGCGTTCCTGCTCGTCGTGCCGCCCGGCCTCGCGCTTGCCGGCCTCGCCCTCTTCATGCGCGAGCCCCAGCCCCACGTTCCGAGAGTGCCGCGGAAACATGCGCTGCGGGCAGATACTCTCGCGCTGCTCAGGATTCCCTCCTATCTGCTGAACACAGCCGCGATGACCGCGATGACCTTTGCCATCGGCGGCATTTCATTCTGGATTCCGAAATACATGACCCTGCGCGTTGCCGAGCAGCAGGGTCTCCCGGCGCTGACGGCGCTCGGACAGGTCGCGGCCCTGGATCAATTCAACAAGCTGCTGACCGAGGTGAACACGACCTTCGGCACGATCGTGGTGATCGCCGGATTGCTCGCCACATTCTCCGGCGGTTGGCTCGGCGACAAACTTCGCCCGCGGCTGCCCGGCGCTTACTTCCTGATCTCCGGCGTTGCCATCCTGCTCGCGTTTCCATGCACGCTCGCGATGATCTATCTGCCTTTTCCCTACGCCTGGTACGCGGTGTTCGGGGCTGTCTTCTTCCTGTTCTTCAACACGGGACCGGCGAACACCGCGCTCGCAAACGTGACCGCGCCCAACATGCGTGCCACGGCATTCGCGATGAACATCTTTTTCATCCATGCCCTCGGCGACGCGATCTCGCCCCCGTTCATCGGCTGGGTGAAGGAACGGACTTCATGGAACACCGCGTTCATGCTCGTCTCGCTCATGACGGTACTCGCGAGCGCACTGTGGTTCATCGGCGCCCGCTACCTCGGCGCCGACACCGAGGCCGTGCTCCGGCTCGAACAGGAACGCGAATTTGAAACGCCCAAAAGCTAACGCACCGGCCGACCTACGAGGATGCCCGCGTGGGTCCTGTATTTCTCGAGGTAATCACTGAGGCGCAGATCGATGACGACCTTGCCGTGGTTGAACGGCGCACTCGCATGCATCAACCGGAGCACGCCATCACTCCCCCGGAACGCGACGCCGACGTGCGAGGTGCCATAGGCGTCGCCATCGCGGCCGATGATTCCGATGATGTCGCCATTCTGCAGGCGATCCTCGATTCCCCTCACCCGGCTTTTGGGAATCATCACCAACGGCTGTCGGCGAAGCCGCGACTCCAGCTCGGAGATGCCCGCGCGAAACTCCGGGTTGTTGCGCATGTAGCGATACTTCTTCCAATTGTTCGTCATTTCCGTGGCCGAATTCGTCACGGAGACGCCGCCAAGACTCCGCGTCAGATCCCGGATCAACCCGCGCTGCGCGTTGTCCCGCAGCCAGTCCTCGAGATAGTGAAGCCGCGAAAGGTAGGTGCCATCACAACGGCCGCCCCAATACCGATCCACCTCGATATAACGAAGCATCGTCTCCGGCGTCCAGTTCTCCACCGGTTCATCGGTCATGCGTGCCAGCGCGAGCGCCACCTCGAAGAATGTCCAGCAGTCCAGCCCGTTGAGGTTCACCGAGGGCGCCTCGATCCGATCGTGGATCTCGAGCGTGAATCCCTTGTATGGCGTCCCGAGGAAAATCTGCCCGAACCAGCAGACGCGCTGGCCGATCGAGAGCGCGCGAATCTGCTCCGCCTTCGGACGGATCCGTTCGAGCAGGCTGTCGAATCTGGCCCGGCCTTGAAAGACGGTCTCCATCGGCAGCAGGCCGACATGTGCGGCGGGGAGCGTCCCCGGGATGGCCGCTACCGCGCAAAAGGCGTACACACATGCACGGAGAATTTTCATGCGGCTACCAGTAGCGATAGTGACCGGTAATCTCAAAATCAAACAGCCGGTCCTCCATGCGCGCACCGGCGCCGATGTTGTGGATGATTTGATATCGGGCGGGATCCGAGGCGGACGGCGTATCCGAGACGATCATGATATGCGGCCTGTTCCCCGGGACCATGCATGTGACGAGATCGCCGGGCCGGTAGTCCGCCGGGTCCTTCGTGACTGCGAGCCTCTCTCCCTGGCGCTCCAGAAACCGCATAAGATTCGGCACACGACGGTGGTCGATGTTTCTGTCGGGTCCGCCCAGGCCCCAGCTCTGCGGATACTTCGGAAACGCGCGCGCCATGTCCTCATGCACCAGTTTCTGGAGATCGAGATCGAGCGCGCGGAACGCACGGATGATCACATCCGTGCAAACACCGCGATCCGTCGGCACGTCACCCCCCGGATACGCGAGTGGCACGTAGGACGGGTCATAGGACAAAGTCACACCGATCTGCGCGCGTGCCGCCTGGATGAAGCCGCGCCTCTGTTCCGCAGGCCCGGCAGACAGCGACGCGGCAAGTGCCGGGATGAGGAAAGCCCATTTGATTCTCACGCCCCGTTCAGACACCCCGGCGGGCAAGCCGTTCATCCTTCAACACAATCCACGGCAAAAGATGCCAGTCGCACCCGGGATCACTTCCCGATGCACCACAGCATCTCGCTCGTGCGGATGAAGAGATTGCCGTCGCTCACGGCGATGCTGCTCCGCGTGGCGTCGCCGCCGCCCATGGGGATGGTCGCAATCACCTTGCCGTCGGCAAGATTCTGCACCACCGCGGTGGCGCGCTCGCCGATCGTGTAGATCTTGCCGTCAGCGATCGTGGGCGAAGCGCGGAAGATTTCGGTGCCCTTGCTCCGATCGAGCGCGAAGGATTCCTGCCAGACTTTCGCGCCGGTCTTCGCGTCCAGGCAGGTCATCGTCTGCTTGTCACCGTTGAACGCGTAGAATTTCCCCGCGAAGGCGGCAGGCGTGCAAGTATCCGGCGTGTTCTTTTCGTCGAACACCCAGGCGCGGCTCTTCTCGGTGATGTCGCCATGCCCGTCCATCCGGTAAGCGATGGCCGCGCTCTGCTTCGGGCCGCAGACGAGTGCGATGTCACCGGCCGCGACCGCGCTCGGCACGAGGCGCATGAATCCGCCACCGCCCAGGCCTTTTTTGTTATTGATGCCGCCGCCGCGCCAAAGCTCCGCGCCAGATTCAGGATCGTGGCCCGTGAGATAGTCCCCGCCCGCGATGAGAATCTGCGTCTTGCGGCCCACGGTGTGCGGGATCGGCGTCGCGTAAGTCTCCTGGGTCTCCTGCTCCGCATCGGTCGGGCGGTCGTGCATCCAGAGCGTCTTGCCCTTCGCGGGGTCGAGCGCGAGCAGGTAGCTCTCGCGGTCGCCCTTGTCGGCTTCCTCGATGCCGGGATAGCTGCCATCCGCAGGCGTGCGCTGAAGCACGAGGACGTAAAGTTTTCCGCCGTAAAGCAGAGGGCTGCTGCCATAGACCCAGTTGATGTTGAACTTCCCGTAGTCCTTCGCGAGGTCTCGCGTCCAGATCTCCTTGCCGGAGAAATCGAACGCCGCGAGCTGCCCCGTGCCGACGAGCGCCCACACCGTCCTGCCATCCGTCACCGGCGAAGGCGATGTGCTGTTGCCGCGACCCTTGCTCAGCGCACCGTCGGCGATGTTGTGCTTCCATGCGACCTTGCCGGTCTTCCGATCCACGGCGATGAGCCATTGCTTGTTGTCCGCGTCGGGGCTCATCACAAAGACGAGCCCTCCCGACACGATCGGCGTCGCGCCGCTGACACCGGGCATGTCGAGCGACCATTTCACGCCCTCGGTGGTGCTCCACTTCGAAGGCAGACCGGTTTCCGGCGAAGTCCCGTTGAAATTCGGCCCCCGCCACTGCGCCCAATCCGCGGCGTGGGTGACGGACAGCAGGGAAAGGAGGACGAGGATCGGACGTTTCATGAGTCGGAGAGAAGTGTCGGTTGGGTTCAGTGTTTAATCCGTCCGGCGGATGCTGCTTAGACGGCGCCGCGGAGAGGAGCGCAACGCGGGGAAGAATACAAGACAACGGACATCCCTCGCAAACTGCCGGGTCCCGGGCCATGAATTGGCTTTGCCGGGTGCCCCTATCTCGGGCACGGTGAAAGGGTGAAACGCGCCATCTACGCCGGTTCCTTCGACCCGATCACCAACGGGCACCTCGATGTCCTTGCCCGTGCCGCCAAGGTTTTCGACGAAGTGCTCATCGCCGTGGCATCGAATCCGGAAAAGAAGAACCTCTTTACCCCGGAGGAGCGCGTCACCTTTCTCAAGGACGCAGCGGCCGGATTCCGAAACGTGCGGGTGACCCGCTTCCAGGGCCTCCTCGTGGAATTTGCGAAGCAAGAGCAGGCGTGCGCCATCATCCGCGGGCTCCGCGCACTGAGCGACTTCGATTTCGAATTCCAAATGGCGCTGATGAACCGCCGTCTCGAACCCGCGCTCGAAACGCTCTTCCTCATGCCGAAGGAGGAATACAGCTACGTGAGCTCGCGGCTCGTGAAGGAGGTCGCCCGGCTCGGCGGAAGCGTGAGCGCGATTGTGCCCGACTGCGTGGAGAAGGCGCTGCGCGAAAAGTTTCCCCGCTGAAAGGCGGCGGGAATTTGCAATCGGCGGCTGCGTGCATAGCATGTCGCGGTCATGAAAGTTCACATTCTCCAGATCCCGGAAGAGGGAAAGCATTACGAGGGCGAGGAACCGGCCGAGTTGCTGGACCTCGACGACGAACGGACGCGGGCGTTGGGACCGGTCCAGTACGCGCTCGACGTGGGGCTCAGCGATGGCGGACTTTTTGCGACGGGAACGCTCGCGGTGAATGTCGAATGCCAATGCGTCCGCTGCCTGGAGAAATTCCAGCGTCCGCTGGAGGTGAATGATTTCGCCTGCCAGGTGGAACTCGAGGGCCGCGAGATGGTGGACTTGACAGAGTATCTGAGGGAGGACATCCTCCTCGCCCTTCCGGCCCATCCGCATTGCGACTGGAACGCCGACAAGGTCTGCAAGGCCCAATTCCGTGACGCTCCGAGCGAAGCTGAACCCCTCGACGACCACCGCGATGCATGGAAGAGCCTCGATCAACTGAAACTCTAAAGAAAAAAACACCATGGGAGTCCCAAAACGCAGAAAATCCAAGATGCGCCTTCGCACCCACAAGGCATCGCTCCGCTGGCACGCGCCGCTGCTCAACAAGTGTGGCCAGTGCGGCAGCACGATCCGTTCGCACCGGGCATGCCCCGCCTGCGGCTATTACGCCGGCAGGCAGGCCATCACCGTCACCGGCGCCTAGGCCCCTTTCCTGGCAACAACCTCTCAGCCGCCCCGCTCCTTCGCGCGGGCGGCTGTGTCGTTTTTAGCCTTGCCGCCCACACGCCTGCACTCTCCGATCGCGCATCTCTTTCCGACTCGATGAAGATTGCGCTTGATGCCATGGGTGGCGACCACGCCCCGCACCACATCGTGCATGGCGCCGTCCTCGCCCTCGAGGCCTACCCGCACATTTCGAAGCTATACCTCACCGGTGACACGCCGCGGATCGAGGCGGAGTTGCGCAAACACGGTTGCAACGACAGCCGTATCGAGATCGTCCACACGACCCAGGTCGTGGACATGTCGGACCGGGGAATCGATGCAGTCCGCAGGAAGAAGGACAGTTCGGTGTCGCGCGCGGTGGATCTGGTGAAAGATGGCAAGGCGCAGGCAATCGTCAGCGCAGGCCACACCGGCGCGGCCGTTAGCGCGTCGCTGATCAAACTCCGCACGCTCCCCGGCGTGGAACGTCCCGCCATCGCCTCGATCATGCCCTCGGTCGGCAAGTATTGGATCCTCATTGATGCGGGCGCTAATCCCGATGCCGAACCCGCGCACCTTTTTCAGAACGGTCTCATGGGAGCCGTATACGCCCGCCAGGTTCTCGGACGCGAAAATCCCGAGATTGGGCTCATGTCCAACGGGACGGAGGAGGAGAAAGGCAACGCGCTCTGCAAGGAAGCAGGCGCGATCTTCCGGAGCGCTCCCTCCGAGGTGAATTTCCGCGGCAATGTCGAGGGACACGACATCTGGCACAATCCGCCGGATGTCGTCGTGACCGACGGATTCACCGGCAACGTCTTGCTCAAGACGAGCGAGGCGCTCGCTCACGCCATCTTCGACATGGTGCGGACCGAGATCCGGGCGACGTTCCGCACCAAGATCGGCGGAATGCTGGCGAGACCTGCATTCAAGCGGGTGCACACCAAGACGAATGCGGACGAATACGGCGGCATGCCGCTCCTCGGCCTGAACGGAACCACCATCATCGCCCACGGAGGCGCTTCGCCCGTGGCCATCAAGAACGCACTCCGGATGGCCTGCGAGAGCCTGCGGCACGAACTCAATCCGCACATCGTCGCCGCAGTCAAAAAACACCATGACGCCACAGCCACGCACGCGAACATACCTGCCTAAACGCACCGTATCCATCATCGGCACCGGCAGCTACCTGCCCGCGCGGATCCTGTCGAATGCCGAGTTGGAAAAGATGGTGGAGACGTCGGACGAATGGATCACCTCACGCACGGGGATCAAGGAACGCCGCATCGCCGCGGATGGCGAATTCACCAGCGATCTCGCCTCGAATGCCGCCAAGGCCGCAATCGAGAATGCGGGAATTGATCCCGAGGAAATCGACCTCATCATCCTGGCCAGCATCACGCCGGATATGTTCATGCCGAGCACTGCGTGCATCGTGCAGAAGAAGATCGGGGCAAAGAACGCCGCTTGCTTCGACATCAGCGCCGCCTGTTCCGGCTTTCTCTACGCCATCGAAATCGCCCAGCAGTTCATCACCAGCCACACATTCAACACCATTCTAGTCATCGGTGCCGACAAACTCTCGAGCATTGTCGATTGGAAAGATCGAAACACCTGTGTGCTCTTCGGCGACGGGGCCGGCGCCGCGATCCTCCGCCACCGAGCACATGGCCACGGGGTCATCGCTACACGCATGGGCAGCAACGGCGAACTCGCCGAACTTCTCCACGTGCCCGGCGGCGGCTGCGCCTGCCCCATCACTGCGGGCAATGCGTCCGAGAATCTCGCCACGATCCGCATGAACGGTCGCGAGACATACAAGTATGCGGTCACCGCAATGGTGGACAGTGCCCGTCAGGTCTTGGACGACGCGGGCCTCGCCCCCGAGGATCTGGCGTGCATCATTCCCCATCAGGCGAATCTTCGGATTATCAGCGCTGTCGCCGAACGCCTCGAACTCCCGATCGATCGCTTCATGGTGAACCTCGACCGCTTCGGCAACACGAGCGCCGCAGCCGTCGCCATCGCACTCGACGAGGCGAATCGCACCGGCCGCATGAAAGTGGGCGACTACGTGCTCCTCGTCGTCTTCGGTGGCGGTCTCACTTGGGCGAGCTCTGTCATTCAGTGGTAGCCGCGTGCTCACCGACACCCACGCCCACCTCGATTACCCGGAGTTTCAATCGGACTTCCCTGGAGTTCTGGCCAGAGCCGACGCCGCGGGCGTGAACCGTCTGGTCTGCATCGGCACCGGGATCGACAGCAGCCGCGCTGCAATCACTCTCGCGGAAAGGTGGCCGCAAGTCTGGGCCGTTGCCGGGGTCCACCCGAACCACGTCCCCGACGAGCGCCCCGACTTTCTCCCCTCCCTCCGCGAACTCGCGCAGAACCGGCGCGTCGTCGCGATCGGCGAGACCGGTCTGGATTATTTCCGCCTCAAGCAGGACGACTCGGCGGGGCGCGCCGCCCAGGCCGCCGCGTTTCGCGCGCAACTCGATCTCGCCGCGGAACTCGGCATGCCTGTCGTGGTTCACGAACGCAATTCATGGGACGACACGCTCACCATCCTCCGCGAATACACGGGCCGCGTGCGCGCCGTCTTCCACTGCTTCGGAAAATCACCCGGGCACGCCCGTGAGGTCCTCGCCCTCGGCCATCTCGTCAGCTTCACCGGCATCGTGACTTTCAAGAACGCTCCCGATGCCCAGGTCAGCGCCGCCGGTCTCCCGATCGACTCGTTCATGCTCGAAACCGACTGCCCCTATCTCGCCCCGGTCCCGCACCGAGGCAAGAAATGCGAGCCCTCCTTCGTCCGCCACACCGCCGAGCATATCGCCGCCTTGCGCGGGATTCCGCTCAGCGAACTCGCCGCCGCAACCGAGGCAAACGCGGAACGCTTCTTCCGCTTCAACAAGTAGGGCGGTCCAAGAACTTTCGTAGCCGCGTTCGTAAGAACGCGGGCACTTTCTGCAAAGACAGAGTGCCCGCACTCTCACGAGTGCGGCTACATCTCCGGTTCAGCGCTCGCAGTCCGGGGTCGCCTCCTCTCTTCGGCAGCCACCCCATCCTTCGCCCGCCCTCTCACGCAGGCAGCTTCATTCCGCACCGCCCTCCGCCTCGTCTTCGTCCTCATTCGCAACGACCGGCGCGATCCCTTGGAGTTTCTCCGTGCCCTTCAGGTCCATGAGTTTCACTCCCATGGTATTCCTTCCGGTCTCACGGATTTCTTTCACACGCGTCCGCACCATCTGGCCCTTGTTGGTGATCAGCATCAGTTCATCCGCATCGCGCACGGTCAGGGCGCCGACGACGTTGCCGGTCTTGTCGCCGGTCTTCATGGTGATGATCCCCTTCCCGCCTCGCGACTGCACCCGGTAGTCGTCGAATGGCGTGCGCTTGCCGATGCCGTTTTCACCCGCGACGAGCAATGTGCAGTCGGGGCTCACGATGGCCGCGGCGACGACAAAATCGCCCGCCTCGGGGCGGATGCCCCACACGCCAATCGCATTGCGACCCATGTCGCGGCATTCCTCCTCGTTGAATCGAATGCTCATGCCGTCCTTCGTCACGAGGACGATTTCGTTCGTGCCAGTGGTCATCTTGCAGTCGATCAACTCGTCGCCCTGCTCGATCTGGATCGCGATGATGCCGCCTTTCCGGATGTTTTTGAAATCACCAAGGTTGGTCTTCTTCACGATGCCGCTCTTCGTCGCGAAGACGATGAACAGCTTGTCCGTCCATGTCTCCTCGGCGGTCTTCTGCCCCTGCACGCGGATGGTCGCGGCGATTTTCTCCTCGGCGCGAAGCTCCAGCAGGTTCGCGATGCTGCGGCCCTTCGAAGCGCGCGACATCTCGGGGATGTCGTACACGCGCTCCACGTAGCAGCGCCCGCTCTTGGTGAAAAAGACGAGGTAATCGTGCGTGGTCGCGGTGAAGAGATGCTCGACGAAATCATCGGCATCCTCCTCGGTCGCGCCCTCGCGGGTGATCATTCCCTTCACACCCTTGCCGCCGCGCCGCTGTGCGCGATAGGCAGAGACCGCGGTGCGCTTGATGAACCCGGCGTGCGTGATGGTGATGATGCAACCTTCGTTTGCGATGAGGTCCTCGATGTTGATCTCGCCTTCATCAGGCACGATCTGCGTGCGGCGCTCGTTGCCGTATTTCTCCTTAATGACGCCCAACTCGCCCTTGATGATGCTGAGCACACGGGACTCCTTCGCCAGGATGTCGAGCAGATCCTTGATCGTCTCCAACAGCCCGTCGTACTCGCTCTTGATTGCTTCGCGCTCAAGGCCGGTCAACTGGTAGAGGCGCAGGTCCAGGATCGCATTCGATTGCCGTTCGTTGAACTTGTAGTTACCGTCCGTCAGCACCGCCTCGCTGCGGATGAGGATGCCCAGTTGTTCCACCGCGCGCCTCGTCCATGAGAGCGCCATGAGTTTCGCCCTGGCGTCATCACGGTCACGCGAATCGCGGATGATCTTGATGAAGTCATCCAGATTCGCGAGCGCAATGAGCAGCGCTTCGAGCCGCTCGGCCTGCGATTCCGCCTCGCGCAACAGGAATCGCGTGCGTCGCAGCACCACCTCCCGCCGGTGCTCGATGTAGCAGGTGATCGCGTCCTTGAGCGAAAGCAGCTTCGGCTTGCCGTGATCGATCGCCAGCATCGACGCGCTGAACGACGATTCGAGCGCGGTGTGCTTGAAGAGGTTGTTGATGACGACCTTCGGGTTTGCGTCGCGCTTGAGATCAATCACCACGCGTGTCTGCTCATCCGACTCGTCGCGGATCGCGCTGATGTCCGTGATGACTTTTTCATTCACGAGATCCGCGATGCGCTCGACGAGCACCGCGCGGTTCACGTTATACGGGATCTCGCTGATGATGATCTGCTCGCGCCCGCCCTTCGCCTCCACCACGCCGACTTTGCCTCGCACCCGCACCGCGCCTTTTCCAGTGTGGAAGTAGCTCTTGAATCCCGCCGTCCCGAGGATCTCGCATCCCGTCGGAAAGTCCGGGCCTTTGATGTATTTCATCAGCCCGTCGATCGTGATGTCAGGGTCGTCGATCTGCGCGCAGATGCCGTCGATGACCTCGGCGAGATTGTGCGGCGGCATGTTCGTCGCCATGCCGACTGCAATGCCGGTGCCGCCGTTCACGAGGAGGTTCGGGAACGCCGCCGGGAGCACCGTCGGCTCCTGCCGCGTCTCGTCGTAGTTCGGCACAAAATCCACGGTGTCCTTCTCCATGT
>JBEBGK010000305.1:0-5241 GCA_040081515.1 Chthoniobacteraceae bacterium | reverse complement strand
GGTGGAATACGCGTAGAGCGCCGCGATGGTCATCATGGCCATCAATGAGCGTATCCCCGAGCAGCCGCCCGCGACCTCCATCGGCTCGAAGCGGCCCTCGGTGGAAATGATGTTGCTGCCGTCCACCTGGATCGGGATCCCGAAAATGGACGAAAGGATCTGGATCGCCTTCGCCGTCATGACCTGCAACGGCACGGTCCCCTGCACCACGCCGCCCAGCGGAGTCATGAAAAGGAGAAACACACACGGGAACAGCACCAGGCGGGAGATGGCCGGGCCGAAGAGAAACCGCACCGCGCCGTAGCAAAGCAAAGGGAGCGCGAAGATGGTGTAGCGGGCTTCCGTGCAACGGATCCCGGCGACAAAAAGCATCACCCCCAGGCCGGCGAACAGCAGCCCGGAATTCGCAGGGACCTTCGGCGTCGCGGCGATCTGCCGCCACCGGAACAGGACGAGCGCGACCGCCACCGGGATGATTCCCCAGCAATGCTCCTGGTCGTTCTCCTCATTCCACCCGCCCGCGATCCAGGACGCGGCCGTCACCTGGCCGCCGAGGAAGGCTTTCACGCCGAAGTAAAAATACACGACCACGCCCAGCACGCCGGCGAGCAGCAGCGCCTCGAGCGGCTTCGCGCGACACCAGCGGGCGAACCGCCCGAGCAGCAGCGGCACATCGCCAAAGTCGAATGGTTCGTAATCGGCTTCGGATGCGCCCCTTGCTTCGGTGGTGACGGGAGTCGGGATGGGCTGGAGGATTTCAGCCATTCGTCGCGACAGTAATGGCATACCGGGCGCGTTCAATGCGCAACTGCCGCTCCGAAACGGCCGTCCCCTCACCGCTGCAGATTCAGGAATGGCTAGCGGGATCTCCAGTCATACAGCAGCCCGGTGTGGATCCACGCGAAGCCGGAAACCGCCCCCCTGCCGTTGAGATGCCACGCGAGAAGCTGGCCCGCGTTGTTTTGAAAGAGGATGTCGGCGTTTCCATCCCCGCTGAAGTCCGCAGTCGCGGCGACTTTCCAGTCATAGAGTGCGCCCGTGTAAATCCAGTCGTACCCGGAAACATTTCCGCCGCCGTCGAGGTACCACGCCAGGATCTGGCCTGTGTTGTTCTGCAAAAGCACGTCGGCATTCCCGTCGTTGTTGAAATCCGCGGTGCCAGCGACTTTCCAATCATACAATCCGCCCGTGTAAATCCACGCGGACCCGATCACGGCCCCGGCGCCATTCAGCTGCCACGCGAGGATCTGGCCGCGGTTGTTCTGCAGGAGGATGTCGGCGTTCCCGTCGTTGTCGAAATCCGCAGTGCCACTCACTTTCCAATCGTACAATCCGCCCGTGTGAACCCAAGCCGAGCCGGTCACCGTCCCGCGTCCATCCAAGTACCACGCCAGGATCAGCCCTGCGTCGTTCTGCAAAAGCACGTCGGCATTCCCGTCGTTGTTGAAGTCGGCCGTGCCGGCAACTTTCCAATCATACAGTCCGCCCGTGTAAATCCACGCGGACCCGATCACGGCCCCGGCGCGATTCAGATGCCACGCGAGAATCTGGCCACGGTTGTTTTGCAGGAGGACGTCGGCCCTTCCATCCCCGCTCAAATCACCCGCGGGCGCCCGGGATCCCACCGCGCGACCGGCAATCCCGGTAAAGGTCACCTCGTTCGACGGCGGACTCTGCATCGAGGACCCGTCGTAGGCGGTCACGACTGCAAAATAGGTTGCGCCGGCAGGCGGATCGGGAATGGTGGCGGACAGCGTGCCTCGGGCATCGACGGTGACCGTATAGAAACCGCTTTCAGTCCCATAGTGGACCAGATAGCCCGCGACCGTCGGCTCCGGGCTTGCATCCCACGCAAGCGTCGCCGCGCTGCAGAAAGTACGGAAAGTCAGTAAGCCCGCCAGCGAGAGCAGCCAGATTGGAAATGATGAAGCAAAACGTAATCGATGGAATTTTCGATCCTCGCGGCGCGGTGCGATGACGTGCGTCTGATTGAAGCTGATTCGAACGAATTCCATCCCTTCACTCGAGAAGACCCCGTCCCGCTCACGACTGCAATAGCCATCATAGACTTTTCGGCTCGGAAACCGACCCATCCCCCGCTGAGGAGGTGCGCGCTCAGGGGCAGAGTGGTTTCACAGCGAGCTGGCTACTTCGAGATCAGCCAACTGGTGGGGATGAATCCGAGACTGACCAAGGCTCCGAATCGCCCTGTCCGATTCATGAGCCAGAGTCCGCGCTCGCCCGAAATCGTATTCTGCCAGACGATGTCGATGTTGCCATCGCGATTGAAATCCCCGGTGTCGGCAATCTGCCAGTCCAGCGGAATGAGTCCCAAACTGACCGATTCCCCCCCCAGCCGATCGGTCCCATTCATGAACCAAATCAGGACCTCGCCGCTCGTCGTATTCCGCCAGAGGATGTCGACACGCGAGTCCCGGTTGAAGTCGCCATTCCCCGCAATTTGCCATCCGATGGGAATGAATCCTAGGCTCACGGATTCGTCCAACCGAACCGTACCATTCATCAGCCAAACGACGATTTCTCCGGAAACCAAGTCACGCCACAGGACATCAACCTTCCCATCACCATTGAAGTCACCAGCGCTGGAAATTCGCCAGCTGCTCGGAACGGTTCCTAGGTCAACCCAATCTCCCTGCCAAGCCGTTCCATTCATTGGCGATACCGACCTGCGCCCCGTGGTTGCGTTGTCCCAAAGGATGTCGACTTTCCCGTCTCCGTTAAAATCTCCCGTATCCGCAATCGCCCACTCCAGCGGAATGACCCCCAAACTGACGGAAGTTATTCGATTCTGACCGACCATGAGCCATATTTGAACATCACCCGAAGTTTGGTTCCGCCAGAGAATGTCTGGATTACCATCCCGATTAAAGTCGCTGTTATGCGCTCCGAGTTCGGTGGCATAGAGCGTTGTCCCGGCGATCTCCCAGTTCGTTGGAACATTGCTGACGCCTACGGAGCTACCTTCAAAGCGGGTACCATTCAGGAACCAGATCGCCAAGTCTCCCGCCGTTGTATTCCGCCACAGGATGTCAGTTTTCCCATCACCATTGAAATCCCCAGTGCCGGCGATTCTCCAGTCGATCGGGATAAACCCAAGAGTCACGGGATTTCCGGTCAGGGCAGTGCCATTCATCGCCCAGATTTGGATCTCTCCCCAAGTCGAATCCCGCCACAGAATGTCATTTTTGCCATCCCCTGTGAAATCACCGGCGCCGGCGATCTGCCATCGGAAGGGGATGAGCCCAAGACTAACCCATTGTCCTCCCCAATTACTTCCAGCCAGGGGTGAAATGGCCCGCTCGCCAGTGGTTCTGTTCTGCCAGAGCAGATCGATCTTCCCATCGCCGGTAAAATCCGCAGCGCCGCCAATTTGCCAATCCACCGGGATGGTGCCGAGGCTGATCGAGCCACCTGCCCGGACCGTGCCATTCATCGGCCAAATCAAAACCTCCCCGGAGCTTGTATTGCGCCAGAGAATGTCGGCCTTGCCGTCGCCAGTAAAGTCACCCCTGCCGGCAATCTGCCAGTCGGCCGTTACAGCGCCCAAGCTAATCGAGGTTTGTGTGGGGACGCTGCCGTTCATCAGCCAGATCAAGACCTCACCGGATGTGGAATCCCGCCAAACTATATCAGGCATTCCGTCTCCGTTGAAATCGCTAGGTGAGGTGGACGGCCCGGAGGGTGGTGGGTCAACCGGCGGGATCGCGACACCGGTAAAGGTCACTTCGTTCGACGGCGGGCTCTGCATCGAGGAGCCGTCGTAGGCGGTCACGACCGAGAAATAGGTCACTCCAGCCGGCGGGTCGGGGATGGTGGCGGTCAACGTGTTTCGTGCATCGACGGTCGAAGTGTAAACGCCGCTCGCTGTTCCATAGTAGACCAGATAGCCTGTGACGGTCGGCTCCGGGCTCGCATCCCAGGCCAGAATCGCGGCCGAGGAGGACGAACTGCAATTCAACCATGCGAACATTCCGACAACCGAGGCGAGGCAGTGCTTGTAAATATGGTTCATATGGAAATTATATTACGGGAGGGCGAGTTAGCAGGACGTGTGCCACTTGTCTGACGGTGCAGGAGCCATGCCTTCCGAGTGGTGAAACCCGTCGCATCGGCGGCGTTGGTCAACCCGGCGCCACGGGGAAAGGCGAAAAACCCAGCGGGCGGACGCTGGTCTGATGGCGCTTGCTGGCCTCCGATCGCGAAGACCGTGAGGCTGACGCCGTGATATGTGCAGAGGGGAGTGACCACAATTGAGGGGAGGTGAGGAAACATAAACCACAACGGATTGGTAGTGAAAATATGTTTATTAAGCCGTTTTGCATGCCTTGATGCGCTTCGTGTGCCTTTTCCAGCCTTCCGCAACACGCTGCCCACGCAGTGACGGCGGTCGGACACCACGGGCCCCAGGCAACCGGGGACCAGTGGAGCGCGTCGCAACGCGTACGCCTCGTCCCGCGCAATTGCCCCGCGATCGGACCCCCAAACGCGCGCGGAGCGACGCGTTCCACCTCGGCGTGATCGATTCGCGCGACAGTCAGCGATGCCCCACCGCAGCCAGCAGAGCTGGGTCCACGGGCCGATCCCAGAGGTGTTTGACGGGATGCACCGCCCATGCACCAGCTCCTCTCGCCGCGCCCAGATCCGCCCCCAAGTCCCCAAGATTCCGCACGAATCGGTTCTGATCACTCAAGTCGCGGACGCGAAACCCGAGATGGTGTGCAAGCGTTGGCAGGTAGAGTTCCAGATACATCGGGAACGGCTCCTCGATCGCAGCCACCGCGTCGAACGCCTCCCACGTCCACACCGAGCCCGTCACGAACATGCTCAAGACGACCCCACCCTCACCGCGTCTGCTCAAACGCCGCCAGAGCTCCTTAAAAGCAGGCTGGAAGACATGATAAAGATAATGCGGATGACTGCTGCCATCCACACGGAGCGTGCGGCACCCCATGACATCGGCACCTTCTTGACCCAGCCTCTCGACCTGCCTCTGGTTCAGGTCGCGGACCAGCGGAACATGATCATATTCGCAGAAGTGAACGTGGGTGAAATCCCGGCCCCGCACCCACGCGGATGCCTCCCGGAAAATCGACGTGTAGCTCTGCATCTCGCGCTGGTGGTCCTTTGATCGGAGCCGCGGATCGTCCACGAAGAATTTCTGCTCATGCACCACACCGCGGAAATCCTCCGCCGATCCACCGAAAGCCAGGAGGATATTCT
>JBEBGK010000304.1:0-5243 GCA_040081515.1 Chthoniobacteraceae bacterium | reverse complement strand
AGCCCCTGACTATTTTTCCCGCAATGCCCTTGTCTCTCCATCGCGTGACGCTCGACGGTGCGGAACGCCTGGCGGAACCGCCGCGCTTGCGTGGCGGCGGGCGTCTGCTTTGCTCCGCGTCCCATGTCGAAAAAGCCTGTTGTCCTGATCATCCGCGATGGCTGGGGAGTGAATCCCGGCGGGCGCGCGAAGGCGGTTGAAAATGGCGATGCCACGCTGCTGGCGAAGACGCCATTCCACGATTTTCTCTACAAGACGTATCCGCAGAGCCGGCTCTCGGCGAGCGGCATGGATGTCGGTTTGCCCGAGGGGCAGATGGGCAACTCCGAGGTGGGCCATCTGAATCTCGGCGCGGGGCGCATCGTGTATCAGGACCTCACGCGCATCAACAAGGCCATCAAGGACGGCGAGTTTGCGTCGCACCCGGTGCTGGTGGAGGCCTTCGCGAAGGCAAAGGGGGCGCGGCTGCATCTGCTCGGGCTGGTGAGCGATGGCGGCGTGCATTCGCATCAGGAGCATCTCATCGCGCTGTGCGAGGCGGCGACGGCGGCGGGGGTGAAGGATATTCTCATCCACGCGATCACCGACGGGCGGGACACGTCGCCGACGAGCGGGGTGGACTCGCTGGCCGAGGTGGAGCAGGGGATTATGGGCACTGCGGCGAAGATCGCGACGGTCATCGGGCGCTACTACGCGATGGATCGCGACAAACGTTGGGAGCGGAACAAGCTCGCGTGGGATGCCATCGTGCTCGGCCGCGGGCCGGTGGCGAAGGGCACGCCGGCTGCGGCGGTGCAGGCGGCTTATGCGGACGAACCGCGGGGGGATGAGTTCCTGCAGCCGATGATTTTTTCCCATGCGAATGAGCGGCGGGTGCGCGATGGCGACGTGCTGCTGTGGTTCAATTTCCGCGCGGACCGGGCGCGGCAGCTCACCGAGGCGTTCATGGACCCGGCGTTCGCCAACTTCGACACCGAGGGCAAGCCGAAGCTCGCGGGCTACTACACGCTCACCGAATACAAGGAGAGCTACGCGACGCTCGGGGTGAAGTATGTCTTCGCGCCGGAGAGCATGGAGAACCTGCTCGGCGGCGTGGTGGCGAAGGCGGGCCTCAAGCAGCTTCGCGCGGCGGAGACGGAGAAGTTCCCGCACGTGACGTTCTTCTTCAACGGCGGCAGCGACACGCCCTTCGAGGGCGAGGACCGCTACCTCACGCTGAGCCCGAAGGAATTTAGCAAGGATGGAAAGGCGGCGCCGCTGCCGACGTATGACTTCATGCCGCAGATGAGCGCGCCGGACCTGGCCTTCGAGGTCGCGCGCCGGCTGGAGCGCTACGATCTGGTCATCGTGAATTTTGCGAACCCCGACATGGTCGGGCACACCGGCGTGGTCGAGGCGGGCATCCATGCGGTCGAGACGATCGACGTCGCGGTGAAGCTGCTCGTGGAGCGGACGCTGGAGCTCGGCGGCAAACTGCTGCTCACGGCGGACCACGGCAATTGCGAGCTGATGCGCAACGCGGACGGCTCGCCGAACACGGCGCACACGACGAATCTTGTGCACTTCCTCTACGTCGCCGCGGATCACGCGGGCGTGAAGCTGGAGAATGGAATCCTTGCCGACGTCGCCCCGACCCTCCTCGCCATGCTCGGACAGCCGAAGCCTGCCGAGATGACGGGCCGCTCGCTGATCGTGCGCTGAATCCCGCGGGGTCCCGGATTGTGTTCTTCCCCACGGTGCCCGGCTCTGTTATTCCCCATGGCACTCCGCCACGTTGCCCATGAGTGAACGCCACCCGCTCCACGACAAGATCAAGCGTCTGCCTTTGTTTGAGGGCTTCACCGATGTCGAACTCGACGAGTTCCTCGCGATATCGGACCCCGCGGTTCATCGGGCAGGGGACTTGATCATCCGGCAGGGCGAGGTGGGCGAATGCATGTATTACATCGCGCAGGGCACGTGCAGCGTGCTCGCGAACCGGGGCGGCCATCACGTCGAACTCGCCCGCCTCGGGCCCGGCGAAGTGTTCGGCGAACTCGCGATCTTCGACAAGGCGCCCCGCTCGGCGACGGTGCAGGCCGTCACGGATTGCGTGCTCGTGAGTGTGACCGGCGGGCTCCTGAATGCGCTCGCGACGATCCTGCCCGGGGCGGCTTACAAGTTTCTCGTCGGGATCCTGCGCGAAATTGGCGACCGCCTGCGCAAGACCAACGTCCGGTATCTCGATTCCGTCATCGCGCAACCGCCGCAGGGGTAGGAATCCGCATCATGGCGCTTGCCGCCTGCTGGCTCATTCCGCATAAGGACGCGGCTTTTCGCCAGTCTATCGAATGAGTTCCAATCAATGCACCCTCGGGCAGAGCGTATCCGTGGCGGGTTCCTCGCTTCACACAGGCTCGAAAGTCCGCCTCACCCTGCACCCTGCGCCGCCCGGGCACGGGCGCCGCTTTCAGCGCGCCGACCTGCCGGGCGAACCGACCGTGGAGGCGAAGTTCGAAAATGTGACGACGGTGGAGCGTTCGACGACCATCGCCGAGGGCAGCGCGAAGGTTCACACCATCGAGCATGTGCTCAGCGCGCTCTCCGGCATGGGAGTGGACAACTGCCTGATCGAGATGGATGCGAGCGAACCGCCCATCGGGGATGGCTCCGCGCAGCAATACGTCGAACTCATCAAGAAGGCCACGGTGGTCGAACAGCCTGTCGCGCGCTCCGTTTACGACATCACCGAGCCGATCCACGTCGAGACGCGGAGTGGCTCGCTGATGACCATCGTGCCCGATTCGAAGTTCCGCGTGTCGTGCACGAATGTCGGGCCTGACGGGCGGTTCACTCAGTTTTTCTCCACGGAGATCACCCCGGCCGCGTTTGAACGCGACATCGCCCCGGCCCGCACGTTTGTCTTCTACGAGGATGTGAAGCCGCTCATGGACAAGGGGCTCATCAAAGGCGGCAGCCTCGAAAACGCCATCGTGATCCGCGGCGAACAGGTGCTCGGGAAAGAGCCGCTGCGGTTCAAGGACGAGTTCGTCCGGCACAAGATTCTCGACATCGTCGGCGACCTCGCACTTTTCGGACGCGCGATCAAGGGGCACGTCATCGCCATCAAGCCCGGCCACGGGCCGAACACGGATCTCTGCCGCGCGATTGCGAAACAATATGCGCGGACCAAGGCGCTGGTTCCGCCGAGCGTCACCCCGAAGGGCGGGGAAGTGCTCGACGTGAACGACGTGATGAAGCTCCTCCCGCATCGGTATCCGTTCCTCATGGTGGATCGCATCGTGTCGCTTGAAGGGGAATCGAAGTGCACCGGGGTGAAAAACGTGACGGTCAACGAGCCGTTTTTCCAGGGCCATTTCCCGGGGCATCCCGTAATGCCGGGCGTTCTTCAGGTCGAGGCGATGGCGCAAGTCGGCAGCATCCTGCTCCTCATGCAGCCGGGGCACGCCGGAAAGATCGGTTACTTCATGAGTGCCGACGCGATCAAATTCCGCAAGCCCGTCGTGCCCGGCGACACGCTGTTCATCGAGGTGGAACTCACATCGAAGAAGGGCAAGGGAATCGCGAAGGCGAAGGGACGCTGCCTCGTGAACGGCCAGGTCGTGAGCGAGGCGGAGATGATGTTCGGCATCGTCGAGCCATGAGCGGCGCGAGCATTCACCCGACCGCCGTCATCGATCCCTCGGCGGAGATCGGTGCCGGTTGCGAGATCGGCCCGTACTGCATCGTCGGCGCGGGCGTCGTCCTCGGTGAGAACTGCTGGCTCCAGCACCACGTCAGCCTCACGGGCCCGGCGTGCTTCGGCGGGGGAAACCGCTTTTACGCCTTTTGCTCCATCGGCCAGCGGACGCAGGATCTCAAATACGAACGCGAACCCACGCACCTCGTGGTCGGGAGCGAAAACACCTTTCGCGAATTCGTCACCGTCAACCGTGGCACTGCCCCGGGCGCGACCACCACGATTGGCAACCGCGGGCTTTTTCTCGCCTACTGCCATATCGCCCACGACTGCATCGTCGGCGACGACGTGATCTTTTCCAACAACGGCACCCTCGCCGGCCACGTCACGGTCGAGAATCACGTCGTCCTCGGCGGGTTCACCGCCGTCCACCAGTTCTGCCGCCTCGGCCGCCATGCCATGACCGGCGGGTGCTCGAAAATCGTGCAGGACGTTCCCCCTTTCATGCTCGCCGATGGGAATCCGGCGCGCGTCCGCGGCATCAACAAGGTCGGCCTCGAACGGCAGGGCCACCCCGCGGAAACGCTCCGTTCGCTCAAGGAGGCGTACCGTCTTCTCTACCGCAGCCAGTTGAACGTGGCCCAGGCCGTCGAACAGGTCCGAGCCGAGCTGCCCGACAGTCCCGAGATCGGCCACCTAATCGCTTTCGTCACCCAGAGCGCCCGGGGGATTATCAAGTGATCCTCCTGCAGCCGGCGACGGCTACGAGGCGAGTGGCAGGATGCGCGCGACGAGGAGCGTAAGCACGAGTCCTGCGACGGAGGTGACTGTCAGCAGCACGGTCCAGCTCCGCAGTGTCTCGCGCTCGGTCATTCCGCTCAGGCGGCTCACCACCCAGAAGCCGCTGTCATTCATCCACGAGCAGGCGAATGCCCCGAAGCCGATGCTGAGATAGACGTACATGGGATGAAAGGGCAGGGGAGTGTTCCCCGTGGCGGCGGGGTCCATCATCGGCCAGATGATCGCCGAGGTTGTGAGCATGGCTACCGTGGCAGATCCTTGGGCGATGCGGATCACGGCAGCGGTGAGCCATGCGAGGAGGAGCAGCGGAATCGAGTAGGTCTTTGCGAGTTCACCGATGGCGTCGCCGACGCCTGCGTTTCGCAGCATGCCGCCGAAGGCGCCGCCCGCCGCGGTGATGAGGATGATGACGGCCGCCGTCTCGATCGGCGGGCCCATGAGAGCCTCGATGCGGGCAAAGGAAAGATTCCGCTGGCGGGCGAGCACCCAGAGCGCGATCACGGTGCCGATCGAGAGCGCGATGTTCTTGTTGCCGAGGAAGAACGCGAACTTGGTCGCCGTGGCGAGTCCTGCGGCACCACCGAACCAGCCTTCCACCACGGGCCCTTTCGCGATCTTGAAAAACGACGCCCCGGTGATGAGCAGGATGGGGAGGATGACCGGGATGATGCTCCAGAAGAAAGTGGGCAGCTCGTTTTCCGGTTTGTTCGAGATGCCCTTGAGTTCGGCGCGCGTCGTCCCCGGCGTCTCGCGCAGGGGACCG
>JBEBGK010000303.1:0-5244 GCA_040081515.1 Chthoniobacteraceae bacterium | reverse complement strand
TTCTGCCGGGTCGTCCGCGCGCGAATCGGGGTCGTCCTCGGCAGGGAGGGCGGCGCGTTGCGGATGATGCTGCCCGCCTTCCGGCTGGGCCTCGGCGCGCGGCTGGGGCACGGGCGCCAGTGGTTCTCGTGGATTCACGCCGAGGATCTCGCGATGCTGCTGCTTTTCGCCGTGGAGAATCTCGACGTCCGCGGACCGCTCAACGCAACCGCGCCGTGGCCCGTCCGGAATGCCGAGTTCACGCGCACGCTCGCCCGGGCGCTTCACCGCCCGGCGTTCCTCTCGGCCCCGGCGTTTGCCTTGCGGATGATGCTCCGCGATTTCTCCCACGAACTGCTCGACAGCAAACGCGTGCTCCCCGCGGTTGCCACCGGGCACCGCTTTGCGTTCCGCTTCCCCGAGCTCGAACCCGCGCTGCGCGACATCCTCGGATGAACCCTGCCGACAAGAAATATTCTGGCGGGTCCCCGCAATTCCCCCGAATCTGAACCCGTGGCCGACCCTCAGAACACCATCGCCATCGTCCTTGATTACGATCAGACGCTCTCGCCGAATTACATGCAGGACGAGGTGCTCTTTCCTGCGTTCGGCATCGATGCGAAAAAGTTCTGGCAGCGCTGCCAGGAATTGGTCCGCCGGGATGGCTACGACAGCGAACTCGCCTACCTGAAGGCGCTGCTCGACTACCTCGAACTCGATCGCCCGACCAACGCCGGGCTGCGGCAGCTCGGCGCCGGGCTCAGGTTCTTTCCCGGGCTGCCGGAGATGTTCGAGGAGTTCAAGCGCGGGCTCCTCCGCCCGGATCACGAGGCGCTCGGCATCAAGGTCGAGCACTACATCATCAGCAGCGGCCTGAAGGCGATGATCGAGGGTTCGCGTCTCGCCCCTCATGTGCGCGCGATTTTCGGGTGCGAATTCGCCGAGGACTCCGCCGGGCGGATCGCCTTCCCGAAGCGCGTCATCAGCCACACGCAGAAGACCCAGTTCCTCTTCCGCATCAACAAGGGCATGCTCGATCACTCGCAGGATGTGAACGACCACATGCCGCCCGAACTGCGCCCCATCCCCTTCGAGCACATGATCTACATCGGCGACGGCCCGACGGATGTGCCGTGCTTCACCGTCGTCCGGCAGCACGGAGGCCACGCCATCGCAGTTTACAATCCCGACGACAAATCGCGGAACAGCTTCCGGAAATGTTACCAGCTCGTCGGCGCCGCCGATCGCGTCCGGCACATCGCGCCGGCGGATTATCGCGCCGGCAGCCATCTGCGGCTGCTCATCGAGCAGATGGTCGGCGAGACCGCGGATCGCATCCTGGCCCGCCGCTTGCGCGACGTGGAGGAGAATACCGTGCGCGCACCGAAGCATTGAGGTCCGGGGTGCTCGACATCGCGCGTCCCGCACCGCTAGCGTGCGCGCCATCTCTTCAATGAATCAGCAAGTTCGCCACGTCCATTTCATCGGAATCTGCGGCACTGCGATGGGCGCGGTGGCGGCGGCCATGCGGGAGCAGGGATTCGTTGTGACGGGCTCGGACGACAAGGTCTATCCGCCCATGTCGGACTTCCTGAAAGCCAAGGGCATCCCGCTGACCGAGGGCTTCAGCCCCGCCAACATTCCGGGCGACGCGGATGTCATCATCGTCGGCAACGCCATCGGCCGCGGGAACCCGGAACTCGAGGAAGTGCTCAACCGCCACCTCTGCTACCAGTCGCTGCCCGAGACGCTTCGCCATTATTTCCTGCGCGGCCGCAGGAATCTCGTCGTGGCCGGCACGCATGGGAAGACCACCACCGCCGCGATGCTCACGCACATCCTGCGCACCGGCGGCTTCAATCCCGCCTACATGATCGGCGGCATCGCCGAGGATCTCGGGCAGGGCGCGAGTCTTCACGAATCGGAATTCACGGTGCTCGAGGGCGATGAATACGACACCGCGTTCTTCGACAAGGGCCCCAAGTTCGCCCACTACCTGCCGGAACTCGCGATCCTGAATGCGATCGAGCTCGACCAGATGGATATCTATCCCGACCTGGCCGCCGTGAAAAAGGCATTCGGCATCCTGATGCGTGTGCTCCCGGAAAATGGCGTGCTCATTTTCAATGCGGACGATCCGAACACATGCGAGGTCGCCACGCAGGCGAGAGCCCGCACGCGACTCTCCGTCGGGCTCGGCTCGGGCAGCACGTTCCCGGCCACACGGATCGAGCACCAACCCCAGGGTTCGCAATTCACGCTGCTGGACACCCGCTTTTCCCTCCCGATCGTCGGCGAGATCTACGTCCGCAACGCCGCGATGGCCATCGTCGCGGCGCACCATTGCGGCGTCCCGCTTCCCGCGATCGAGAAGGCGATCGCCGGCTTCAAGGGAGTCCGCCGCCGCCAGGTGCTCCGCGGGGAACGCAGCGGCGTCAAAATCGTCGAGGACTTCGGCAAGCACCCCACGAACATCCGCGAAACCATCAAGGCTCTCCGCCACCGGTTTCCCGGTGCGCGCGTGTGGGCCGCCGTCGATCCCCGCTCGAACACGATGTGCCGCTCGGCGATCCATCAGCACCTCACCGAGGCCCTCGCGCATGCCGACGGCATTTTCATTTCCGCGGTCGATCGGCCGGAGCGGTTCCAGCCCGGCGAGAGTCTCGAACCGGCCCGCGTCGCCCGCGATCTCATTGCCAAAGGTCGCGAGGCATTCGCCGAACCGGGCCCCGATGCGATCCTGGCCCGCCTGCGGAACCTCGTGCGCCCCGGGGACGTCGTGGTCCTCTTCAGCAGCGGCAGCTTCGGCGGGCTGTGCGATCAATTGCTCCGCAGCCTCTGATATCGCCGGCCGTCGCGCCCGCGATGCCCGGAGGTGAGCGTGTGCGTCGCATCTTGGAAACCGTCGAGGCAAAACTGTTCGTGCCGCTCGGTCTGCGATCGCCGGCCCCGGTCGAGCCGGGCTCCGCGTCGCGCTACGAAGGCGATGTGCTTCACCGTGATGACGGCACAGGCGCACTTGCTCATCGGTCCCATGTCGTTCATCCAGTCACCATGAACTCGAAACTCCTCGCCTTCGCCGGCAGCACGCGCACCGGCTCTTTGAACAATAAGCTCATCGCCCTCGCCGCCGATGCCGCGCGCGCGGCAGGCGCGGATGTCACCGTGGTCGATCTGCGCGACCTGGCACTGCCGCTTTTCGATGAAGACCTCGAAGCCGCCAGCGGCTTGCCCGAAGGCGCGAAGAAATTCAAAGCACTGCTCCGCGAGAGCGATGGCTTCATCATCGCATCGCCCGAATACAACAGCTCCGTCACGGCCGTGTTGAAAAACGCGATCGACTGGGCAAGCCGTGCGGAGTCCGAGGGCGAGCCACCGCTGGTCGCGTACCGTGGCAAGTTCGCGGCATTATGCAGCGCATCGCCCGGCGCGCTCGGCGGACTGCGCGGGCTGGTCACTCTCCGCTCGATCCTCGCAAACATCGGCGTGCTCGTGCTGCCGGATCAGGTCTGCATTTCGTCGGCGCACGAAGCTTTTGACGAAAGCGGCAAGCTCAAGGATGAGCGGAAGGCGAAGCAGATCACGGCGCTGGCGAAGTCACTGGTGAACCTCGTCGCGAAAATCAGGCGCGAACTGGCGTAGCGGGATCACTCTTCGCTGGAACGAGCCGGTGCTCAACCGGCGAGGGAGGATAATGACGAACAACTCGGCCTGACCGCTGTGAATCCTGCGATTGCGCGAACCCCGTCCATCTGAGGTGGTGCGCGGTGCAGGGTTCGAACCTGCGACCCCTACCGTGTCAAGTTTCAAATGGCTACTGTTGAGCTACTTGCACTCTGTTGGCGGTGTTACATGGGGCCATGCAGACCCATGCAAAACGGCAAAGTGTAACACGAAAATGTGACAGCGATTTTTTAGAAAATTTTGTGTAACACTTCTCCGGGAGCCCCTATCGGAAAACGGCAGGGGCTGCAGGTAAAAACCCGAATTGGGGCGCGACGAAAACGATGGTTTTGGTCGCTCCCAGCTCGGAGCCGAGGACGCGCAGAAAGAAGAGAAGATGCGCGGATGCTCAAGAGAACTGGCAAAATCCGCGGCATCTATCTGAGAGGCGAAGTCTATTGGTTCGCGAAGCAGGTGAACGGGCGCCGCAGTCACATCACGCTCGAAACGCGCGACTACGCAGAGGCGGTTCAGCGCGCGCAGGAGATTCTCAACCGCCCGGAACTCCAGCCGGCCCGCTCGATGAGCGCGGAGATCGAGCGATTCGTTCAGCACAAGCTCGACACCAATCGCTTCAGCAGTGCCAGCGCGGACGTGAAGCGCTACATCCTTCGCGGTTTCGCCGCGAGCGTCCGCGACGCCGCTCCGGTCAACGTCACCGTTCAGCAATGCAAGGCATTCTACAACGCTTCGAAGACTCGTGTCTCGCCGAGCACGGCGCAGGGCTACGCCTTCACGCTTCGTTCTTTCTTCCACTGGTGCGTGGCGGAGAACCTGTGTCACCGCAACCCCGCGATGGAAGTGCAACTCGACCGCGTGGATCACAAGGTGCGCACGCTCTTCGCCGACTTGGAGCTGGCGCAAAAACTCATCGCGGAGGCTCCGGACGACGATCTCCGCTTCATGCTCTACTGCGGCTTTCACGTGGGAATGCGCCGGCTGGAAATCGTCGAGGCCCGGCCCGAATGGTTCAATCTGCGCGCGCGCACCTTGGAGATCCGGGCGAGCGATACGTTTCGACCAAAGGACCGCGACGCCCGCACAGTCCCGCTGACGGATCAATTCGTGGAATTCCTTGAGCGATACGGACTGCGCTCGCCGTTTGTGCTGAAACCCGAGGTCGGGCACGGCAGCTTCCGTTACCGCTACGACATCCGGCGACCGTTCATGCTCTACATGAAGGCCCAGGGCGTTGAATGGCTCACGCCCCACGTGATGCGCCACTCGTTCGCTTCGATCTGCGCGAGCAAAGGCATCGACATCTACCGGATCGCCACCTGGCTCGGCGACGACGTGCGCGTCGTCCAGAAGCACTACGCCAAGCTGCGTCCCGACGACCGGGAAATCATGCGCGCCTTCAAGGTGTGATCATTCCCGTTCCTCGCGCGGCAACGACTCCCCTGCCTTGAGCCGCTCGATGCAGTGATCAAGGTCGCGAATATCGTACCGCGTCAGCCGATTCCCTCGGACGAACGGCTTCACCCATCCGGCTTTTTCGAGCACGCGCAGGAGTTCCTTGCTGCCGATGTAGCCGGCGGCTTC
>JBEBGK010000302.1:0-5245 GCA_040081515.1 Chthoniobacteraceae bacterium | reverse complement strand
TTATTGATTCGCCCCGGGGCATCGTCCCCGACAGCCTTGGAAACTGCCCCGTTGCGAAGCATTGGGACGAAGTTTCGTGCATTACCCATCTCGTTGGGGCACAGAACGCCTGTACTTCGCTGACTTCCCCGGGACCTCGAAAGTTCCGGTGTTCTGTCACACGCGAGAGCCACATGGCTTCTTTGTGTCTGAACGCCCTAAGCTGGCGCGCACGCCCCGGATTACTTCGACGCACCCAATGAACCAGCATTCTCCGAACGCGCGGCATCTCTTCCTGACGCGGCGTGAACTTCTGCGCCGGACCGGGATGGGCATGGGCATGCTCGCCCTCGGCGGCTTGTTTGGGGAACGCGGAATCTTCGGTCCGGCGGGCGCAACCGCGGCGGAGCAGATCTCCAGCACGAATCCGCTCGCCTCGCGGCAGCCCTGGCATTTCGTACCGAAAGCCCGGCGCATCATCCACATCTTCCTGAACGGCGGCGCGTCCCACGTGGACACATTCGACCCCAAGCCCGCCCTCGACAAATGGCACGGGAAGGAAATCCCCGCGCACCTGCCCACCGAACGCAAGACAGGCGCGGCATTCCGTTCGCCATTCAAATTCAGCAAGTACGGCAGAAGCGGCATCGAAGTCAGCGAACTCTTCACGAAGACCGCCGCGCATGTGGACGACATGTGCTTCATCCGCTCGATGCATGCCGACGTGCCGAACCACGAGCCATCGCTGCTGCTCATGAACTGCGGCGACTCTCGGCTTCCCCGGCCGAGCATGGGCTCGTGGATCACCTACGGCCTCGGCACGGAAAACCAGAACCTCCCCGGCTTCATCGCACTGTGCCCGGGCTACCCCATCCAGGAATCCCAGAACTGGCAGAGCGGATTCCTCCCCGGGATCTTCCAGGGCACCTACGTGGACACGCGGAAGCAGACGATCGAGGAACTCATCGACAACATCCACAACAAGCGCACCACACTCCCGGAACAGCGCGCCCAGCTCGACCTGCTCCGGCGGCTGAACGCCGAGCATCTTCAGAAACGCAAGGGCGACGCCCAGCTTGAGGCGCGGGTGCAATCCTTCGAGCTCGCCTACCGCATGCAGATGGACGCCACCGACGCCTTCGACGTCGCGCGCGAGCCGCAGAAAATCCGCGACCTTTACGGCCCGGGAACGCAGGCGCGCCAGCTCCTCATCGCGCGCAGGCTCCTCGAAAAGGGCGTCCGCTTCGTGCAGGTCTGGCACGGCGACGGCCAGCCTTGGGACAACCACGACGAAATCGAGAAGAACCACCGCAAGCTCGCCGCCGAGTGCGACCAGCCGATCGCGGCGCTGCTCACCGACTTGAAGGAGCGCGGCATGCTCCAGGACACACTCGTGATTTGCTCCGGCGAATTCGGTCGCACGCCCACCGTCGAAATCTCGACGCCCGGCTCGAACAACGCCGGCGTGAAAAACGGACGCGACCACAACCACTACGGCTTCACGCTCTGGATGGCTGGCGGCGGCATCAAGGGCGGCACCGTGTACGGCGCGACGGATGAGTTCGGATTCAAGGCGGTCGAGAAGCCGGTGCACATCCACGATCTCCACGCGACGATCCTCCGGCTCCTCGGCTTCGACCACGAGAAATTCACCTACCACTATGCGGGACGCGACTTCCGTCTCACCGATGTGCATGGCCGGGTGGTCGAGGATGTCATCGCCTGATCACCGTCGGCGCAAGCGCATCACAGTCTCGACACGATTCGACCACGCGCTACCGTCACGGCCCCGTTTTTCCATCACTCCAACCAACAATCCATGAACCAACAGCCATCCACTCCCCTCAGCCGTCGCTCCTTCCTGCACCGCGGCACCGCCGGCGTCGCCGGCGCCGCTCTGGTCGGCAGCTTCCCTCACATCGTCAACGCGCAGGCGGCCAAGGCCATCAAGATTGGCATCGTCGGTTGCGGCGGACGCGGCTCCGGCGCGCTCACCGACGCGATGAATGCCGATCCCTACGTCGTCCTCACGGCGATGGGCGATGTGCATGCGGACCGGCTCGAGACCAGCTTCAAGAACATCTCCACGGCGAAGCCCGAGCAGGTGAAAGTCCCGGACGCCCAGAAGTTCATCGGCTTTGACGCGATCGATCGCGTCCTCGCCACGGACATCGACATCGTCCTGCTCACCACGCCTCCCGGGTTCCGCCCCGCGCATCTCCACAAGGCGATCAACGCCGGCAAGCACGTCTTCTGCGAAAAACCGCTCGGCGTCGATGCGCCGGCGATCCGGCACGCGATGGAAGCCGTGAAGAAGGCAAAGGAGAAGAGCCTCGCGATCCAGACCGGCTTCTGCTGGCGCTACAATTTCGCCGAGCGCGCGACGTGGAAGAAAATGCACGAGGGCTTCATCGGTGACATCCGCTCGTACTACGGCACCTATCTCACCGCCAGCCCCTGGCCGCCCTACGAGCGGCAGCCGGACTGGACCGACCTCGAATACCAGCTCCGCAACTGGATGTACTACACGTGGCTCAGCGGCGATCACCTTGTCGAACAGGCCGTCCACTCCGTGGACAAAATGAGCTGGGCCTTCAAGGATGTGCCGCCCGTGAAGTGCACCGCCCTCGGCGGACGCCAGCAGCGCATCGAGCCGGAATTCGGCCATGTGTACGATCACTTCGCCGTGATGTACGAGTATCCCAACGGCGGACGCGGCTTCATCTTCGCCCGCCAGCAGGGCGGCTGCTCGAACGAAAACAGCGACTACATCACCGGCGCAAACGGCGTCGGGCAGGTGAGTGGGTTCAAGCCCCTCCATGTCCTGGACACCACGGACGGCAAACGCTGGTACTACGAGAAGAACGGCTCCGCCGATGGCACCGGCCCCGGCGAGAAGAACCTGATGTATGTCGAGGAGCACAAGGAACTCATCGAAAGCATCAAGGCTGGCAAACCCGTGAACATGGGCGAACAGCTCGCGCACAGTTCGCTCCTGGCCATCATGGGCCGCATGAGCGCCTACTCGGGCAGGACGATCACCTGGGATGAGACCGTCGCCTCCAACGAAACTTGGGCTCCTGTGGACGTGAACAGCCTGGACTGGAACACGAAAGTCCCCACGCCCGCGGTGGCCATCCCCGGCCGCTACAAGCTCCCGGCATAGGCGGCGGCGATTTTTTTCCGCGGTTGAGTCTCGCGCCATCGGGCGACGCCAAAGTAGTCAAGGGCTTCAGCCCGTTCCGGCGTCTGTCACGATGCGGCGTGTCTTTCGCGCGGTGGCAGTTCGACGCGCTGAAGCCTGAACCCGGGAATGGAAATCACGGATGACGCTGATGGCACGGACAAGGAGGGACTTGCCGACCGCGCGGCGTTCACCTCGTGGGTAAAGGTGTTCTTGCGCATCCTCCCGCCCAACCTTCTCCATCCGCGTCATCGGTTATCCGTGCTCAATCCCATCGCCATTTTCAGGCTTCATCCCGGGGTCCGACGCACGTTCGCGAGGATCGTCGCGGCTACAGGTCGGTCTTCACCGGCGGGGGCTCGGTGCTCAGGCCGTGCTCCTTGAGCAGCCGCTTCGCTTCCTCGACGCCGATCTTCGCGGGCAGCGGCCAGCCGAGCGTGTCGCCGTTCGGGGCGAAGCCGTGGCCGTCCACGTCCACGAAGATGGGGTTGTGGTACGCGAACGGTTTCACTTTCGCCTGCGCGCTGGTGCCGTAGCCGATGCTGAGGTCGCTGTTCTCGGCGCACGCGACGACGATGAGGTGCGCGTCCTCGCTGAGCGGAACGCTGACGGTCTCGTCGAACTTCAACACAGTCCCGCGGAAAAGGGCGGCGTCCTTCGCGCGGGTGAAATTGAGCGAGGGCACGGCGCGGCCATTGACGAGGATCTGCACGCGGTCGATGTCGATCCAGTCGGTGCATTGCACGCGGATGCGTAGTTTCACCGCGCCGTTGATCGTGCGGGTCTGGCCGCCGGGCCCGGTGCCGTCGTCGGAGTTGACCTGGAGGAAAGGGCCGCTGGTGAGGTAGCTGCGGCCGGTCTTCGCGGCGCGTGAGTTTTCGCGCCAGTCGATCTTCGTGGGATCGTCGCTGGCGCTGGGCATGTACATGCGCCAGCCGCCGGTGCCATTTCCCCAGACGGTGTGCGCGTCGCACACGGCCATCGCGGCGTAGCGGTGGCCGCGGTTGAGCAATTGCAGCCAGATGAATTCGCGGATGACGCTCACGCTTTCCCTGCCGGTCCTCGCGTCGCGCCCGATGCGGAAGGGCTGGCCGGCGAGGAGGTCGCTCGCGGAGTAGTTCTGCGTCTCGACGCCGTCGATGAGCGTGGCGAGCCCATGGAAGCCGCCGTCCGCCTGGCCGTTGCCGCTGGAGTCGATGAAGTTCGCGACCATGTCGGGGTGGTTGATCTGGATCCAGCGGTCCGGCTCGGCGCCCTGCCAGTCGCGGAGTGTGATGGCGGTGATGCGCGGGTCCTTGTTCCAGACGGGCGCGCCGTTGTCCTGCGTGAACGGGACGGGCGTGAACGGGAACGAATTAAAATGCGCCGCGCTGCCGGTCAGCTCGATGCCGGGAACGGTCTGGACGAAGGCGTTGAGGCCGAGGCGCTCGAGGTGCGGGCGCCAGTCGTAGAGGCGGTTGTGCTCGGTGGTGGGCGCGAACTCGACGTTCTCGGCGGCGAGGTTGATGAGGCGGTCGTCGGTGCCGCAGGTGTTGTCGCCGCTGGGCGTGGAGTGGTTGTGGTAGTCGGCGCTCACCCAGCCGCGGGTGTTCACGAGGCGCTTGAGCGTGCCGTCGAAGGTCGCGGTCTCGCCGGGCTTGAGCGTCACCTCCTTTGCGAGATGGGAATACTCGATGCCGCGCGTGACGACGATGCGGTAGCTGCCCGGCGGAATCTGCACGCGGAAGCCACCGCGCTCGCTGTGATATTGGTCGCGGCAACCGTGGGCGCGCTGCGCGGGGCCGAGGTTCACGGGCTCGGTGCCTTCTTGCGCGAGGAACTGCGCCTTGCACGGGATCGCCATGCCGTTTTCATCGCGAATGTCGAATTGCACGGCGCTGGCGACCGCCATCGTCGCGTCCGCCGTGTCGCCGGTGCCGGCGACGAAGCGGATCTCGCGCTCCAAGTCCGCACGACCGGGATCGCTGAATGCGAGGCTGTACTTGCCCGCGGGCAGCCGGAAGGAAAAGCGCCCCTCCGCATCCGTGTAGGCGATGCCGAGCGCGCGGCTCATTCCGCTCTGCGCGCCAGCCGGGGTGGCGG
>JBEBGK010000301.1:0-5251 GCA_040081515.1 Chthoniobacteraceae bacterium | reverse complement strand
GCCGGCAAGGGCGCGCTCAGCTTCGGCAAGAGCAAGGCCCGCATGATGGCGCGCGACAAGAACAAGGTGACGTTCAAGGACGTCGCCGGCGTCGAGGAGGCCAAGGAGGAAGTGACCGAGATCGTCGAGTTCCTCAAGGACCCGAAGAAGTTTCAGAAGCTCGGTGGCCACATCCCGAAAGGCGTGCTCATGGTCGGCTCCCCGGGCACCGGCAAGACGCTGCTCGCGCGCGCGATCGCCGGCGAGGCGGATGTGCCGTTTTTCAGCATCAGCGGATCGGACTTCGTGGAGATCTTCATCGACGAAATCGACGCCGTCGGCCGTCACCGCGGGCACGGTCTCGGCGGTGGACACGACGAGCGCGAGCAGACGCTGAACGCGCTGCTGGTGGAGATGGACGGCTTCGACACGCAGGAGGGCGTCATCATCATCGCGGCAACGAACCGGCCGGACGTGCTCGACCCCGCGCTGCTGCGCCCGGGGCGTTTCGACCGGCAGATCACGGTGTCACTCCCGGATGTGAAGGGGCGCGAGGAGATTTTGCGGGTGCATGCCAAGAAGGTGAAGCTCGCCGACCAGGTGAACCTCGGCGTGATCGCGCGCGGCACGCCCGGCTACAGCGGTGCGGAGCTGGCGAACGTCATCAATGAGGCCGCGCTCATGGCCGCACGGAAGGGCCTGAAATCAATCACGACCGCCGAACTCGAGGAGGCGCGCGACAAGGTGCGCTGGGGCAAGGAGCGCCGTTCGCTCGCGATGAGCGACAAGGAGAAGGAGAACACGGCCTACCACGAGGCGGGGCACGCGCTGCTGGGCTGCCTGCTCGAGCACACCGATCCGCTTCACAAGGTCACCATCATCCCCCGCGGACCGTCCCTCGGCTCGACGATGTATCTCCCGATGGAGGACAAGTACACCCATCGCAAGAACGAGCTGCTCGACCGGCTCGTGATGATCATGGGCGGTCGTGT
This sequence comes from Chthoniobacteraceae bacterium, assembly GCA_040081515.1. GTDB lineage: Bacteria > Verrucomicrobiota > Verrucomicrobiia > Chthoniobacterales > Chthoniobacteraceae > SXWH01. The sequence continues at coordinate 4,280 of JBEBGK010000301.1, read as the reverse complement.
CGCCGAGGAACTCGTCTTTGGCGACGTGACGAATGGCGCCCGCGGCGACATCACCATGGCCAGCGGCATCGCCCGCAAGATGGTCTGCGAATGGGGCATGAGCGAACGCCTCGGCATGGTCGAATACGGCGACCACGAGGAGCACGTCTTCCTCGGCCGCGACCTCGGCCGGTCGCGTAATTTCAGCGAAGCGACCGCGATGGAGATCGACCGCGAGGTGAAGAAACTCTGCGACGACGCCTACAGCCGCGCCAAGCACCTCATTTCATCCCATCGTGACAAGCTCGAGATCATCGCCAAGGCGCTGCTCGAATTCGAGACCCTCGACGGCGAGCAGGTGAAGGACATCGTCGCCACCGGCCAGATGCGGAATCCGCCAAACCCGCCGCCGGCCAGCCTGGCCCGGAATACGGAGCCCAAGCCCGTGACCGAAAGGGCGCCGGGCGAGCAGACCGGCCTCGACTTCCCCGGCGGACTCAGCGGCGCGCCCGCCTGATCCGCCGCCGAAGACGGCGACGGACGGACGGTGACCGGCGGGCTTCGGATGGTTTCGGCTTGGACTCGCCCGCGCGACACCGTTTCCTGATCGCATCATGAGTCTCGAAAAAGTCGTCATCGTCGGTGCCAGCGGATACTCCGGCGAAGAACTGGTGCGCATCCTCTCGCGCCACCCGCAGGCCGAGATCGTCGCGCTCACGTCCCGCCAGCTCGCCGGGCAGACGCTGGCCTCCGTTTATCCGCGGTTCGCCGGCACGCGCTACGGCGGGCTGAAGTTCATCGACTCGACCACCGGGGCCATCCTCTCGACCGGCGCACGGATTGTCTTCCTCGCGCTGCCGCACGGCGTCGCCGCCGAGTATGCCGCGCCGCTCGTGAAAGCCGGGCTCAAGGTCCTCGATCTCAGCGCCGACTTCCGCATCAAGAATCTCGCCGTGTATGAGGAATTCTACGGCGAGAAACATCACGCGCCGGACCTCGCGGCGGTTTCCGTTTACGGCCTGCCCGAGATTTACCGCGACAAAATCCGCACCGCGCAGGTCATCGCCTGCCCCGGCTGCTATCCCACGAGCATCCTGATCCCGCTCATTCCCCTGCTCCGCCGGCGGCTGGTGAAACCGATGAGCATCTGCGTCTTCAGCATGAGCGGCGTGAGCGGCGCCGGTCGCAATGCGAAGACGGACTACCTCTTCGCCGAGTGCAACGAAAGCGTGCGCGCCTACAGCGTGCCGAAGCACCGCCACCTCGCCGAAATCGAGCAGGAGCTCAGCATCGCCGCCGGCTGCAACGTCGTGATCAATTTCACGCCGCACCTCATCCCGGTGAACCGCGGCATCCACACGACGATCTACGCCGCGCCCGAGGACGGCATCGAGCCATGGCACTTCGCGAACGCGTGGAAGGAGGACTACGCCGACGCCAAATTCGTCCGCCTGCTCGGCGAAAAGGAACTGCCCGACACGAAAAATGTCACCGGCACGAACTTCGTGGACATCGCGTTGCGCCACGATTCGCGCACCGGGCGGCTCGTGCTGCTCAGCGCGGAGGACAACCTCGTGAAAGGCGCCGCAGGCCAGGCCGTGCAGTGCCTGAACATCCTCTGCGGCTGGCCCGAGGAGACGGCGCTGCTCTGATCGCATCCCGCAATTCGCCATGGCACACCAGAAATCCGACGGAATGAACTATGCGCCGGTGGGCAAACCCTCGCCGGTCGTCAAACCGGGCGAGTTTGTCTTTGCGGCCGCCGCGCTCGATCACGGTCACATCTACGGGCAATGCCAGGGCCTCACCGAGGCCGGCGGCGAATGCCGTTACGTGTGGGATCCGGACGCCGCAAAGGTGGAAAAGTTCCGCGAGAAATACCCGTCGGCAAAACCGCTGCGTTCGCTCGATGAAGTGCTCGCGCAGCGCGACGTGCAGCTCGTGGCCAGCGCCGCCGTGCCCAGCGACCGCGGCCCTCTCGGCTGCCGCGTGCTCGAGGCGGGAAAGGACTACTTCACCGACAAAGCGCCCTTCACCACCCTCGCGCAGCTCGATCAGGCGCGGGAGACCGTGAAGTGCACGGGGAAGAGGTACGCGGTGTATTATTCCGAGCGGCTGCATGTGGAGGCGAGCGTGCGCGCCGGCCAGCTCATCGGCCAGGGTGCCATCGGGCGCGTCGTGCAGGTCATCGGCATGGGACCGCACCGGAGCAATCCATCGTCACGGCCGGCGTGGTTCTGGAGCCGCGAAAAAATGGGCGGCATTCTCATCGACATCGGGAGCCATCAGTTCGAGCAGTTCCTCACCTACACCGGGGCGAAGAGCGCGCGCATCGTCCACGCGGCGGTCGCGAACTATCACCACAAGCAATACCCCGAGTTCGAGGACTGGGGCCAGACGAACCTCATCGCCGACAATGGTGCCACCAACTACGTCCGCGTGGACTGGCTGAATCCGCAGGGACTCCGCACCTGGGGCGACGGGCGCACCTTTATCCTCGGCACCGAGGGCTACATCGAGGTGCGGAAGTATCTCAATGTCGGCGCCGATGCACCAAGCGACCACGCGGGCGTTGAAGGCGATCACCTCTTCCTCGTGGACAACAAGGGCGAGCATCACATCCGCTGCGCGGGAAATGTCGGCTTCCCGTACTTCGGCCAGCTCATCCTCGACTGCCTGAATCGCACCGAGAACGCGATGACCCAGCATCACACCTTCCTCGCCGCGGAGCTCTCGCTCTTGGCGCAGGCCGCCGCCATCCGCATCGAATAACCATGCCCGATCTCTTCGCCGAACTTGCCGACGCCCTCCGCGAACGCCTCGCCGTCATCGCCGACCGCGACCTCTGCACGCGCGATCCCGCCGCGCATCTGGAAAAGCTGAAGTCCGTCTCGGAAAAAATCACGCAGCTCGCCGCGGCGCTGCCACGTCCGCTCGACGGGAATCTCGCCCACTACCTCCAGCGCGCCAGCTACCAGAAGGCGCTCGACTGGATCGAAGCGCGACCGTGACACGGGCAATCCTGCCCGCGACTCTCCCCGGCGGACAGGATTGTCCGCTTTACGCCGCCAGCCACCGCCACGGGCTCCGCATTTTCCGCGAGTTTTTTCTTCGCACTGGCGCCTTGTCCACGCATCTTCCGCCCGCTCATGCGCGCAGTCCTTGCACTCGAAGACGGTCGTCACTTCATCGGTGAATCCTTTGGTCATCCCGGCACCGCCGTCGGCGAGGCGTGTTTCAACACGTCGATGAGCGGCTACCAGGAGGTGCTCACCGACCCATCCTACCGCGGCCAGATCGTCTCGATGACCTGCCCGCAGATCGGCAACTACGGCGTGAACCTCCTCGACGAGGAGAGCTCGCAGCCGCACGTGCGCGGATTCGTGATTGAGGAACTCTCCGCCATCGCCAGCAACTGGCGCGCGACTGGCGGGCTCGATGCCTACCTCCAGCAGTGGAAAATCCCCGGCATCCAGGGCGTGGACACGCGGGCGCTCACCAAGCACCTGCGCTCCCGCGGCGCCATGCAGGCGTGCCTCACCAGCGAACTCGACATCGATGCCGCCATCGCCCGTGCGAAAAGCGCGCCCCCGATGGCCGGGTCCGATTACGTGAAGGAGGTCACGCCCTCCTCGGCATTCGACTGGGACCCGGAGGACAGGCTCTCCCACGAGTGGACGATCGTGAAAGGCGACGGCTCGGGCGTCGAAATCCGCGAGGGCAACGAGGTGTTCAAGAAACTCCCGCCCGCGCGGCATCGCATCGTCGCATACGACTTCGGCATGAAGCGCAACATTCTCCGGCGGCTCCGGCAGGAGGGCTTCAAGGTGCGCGTCGTCCCCGCCAATTTCCCGGCGGAGGAAGTCCTCGCGCTGAAGCCCGACGGCGTCTTCCTTTCCAACGGACCCGGCGATCCCGCCGCACTCACCTACGTCCACGAGAACCTCCGCAAGCTCATGGGACGCACGCCGATCTTCGGCATCTGCCTCGGGCACCAGATGCTCGGCTATGCCTTCGGCGGAAAGACATTCAAGCTGAAGTTCGGCCACCGCGGCGGGAATCAGCCGGTGAAGGATCTGCGCACCGGACGCGTCGCGATCACTTCACAGAATCACGGATTCGCCGTCGATGCCGCGTCGCTCCCCGCCGACGTGGAAGTGACGCACATCAACCTGAATGACCAGACCGTCGAGGGCCTCGCGCACAAGAGCCTCCCCGTCTTCAGCGTGCAGTATCACCCCGAGGCCGCGCCCGGGCCGAACGACGCCACCTACTTTTTCCGCCAGTTCGCCGACCTGATC
>JBEBGK010000300.1:0-5255 GCA_040081515.1 Chthoniobacteraceae bacterium | reverse complement strand
GGGTGATGAAGCAGGCCGGGAGGTGCGTTTTCATGCAGCCCTGAATGAACGAACACGGCGTCCGCGTAAATGAAATCGTCCGGGCCGGACTACTCCTTCGTGTTCCGAAAGGCCTCGTGACACGCCGTGCAGCTCTGCGTGGTCGCATGGAAAGCGGCATCGAGCGCATTCGTATCCTGCGCCCGGCGGCGCACGAGTTCGAGCAGGGCAGCCGCTGCATTCTCGGATTCGGCGAGGTGCTTGCGGTATGAGTCCGGGCGCTTCGCGGTGTGCGGCGCGCGGGCGAGTTCGCGGAACTGCTCCCGCAGCAACGTGGCGTTCGCGGCGGCGGGCATCGCGGGATCGCCGGGCGGAATTTTCCAGCCAGTTCTTTGCGCCGCTTTCAGTGCATCAAATTGCGCGTCGATCGCCACCATCGCATCCACCAATCCCGCCGTCTTCGCGATCTCCCGCAGCGGACCGGCTCCGGCAATCTGTTCCTTCGTCGGCGCGGAGAATTCCCGCACCGCGCGGTACAGCCCCGGGTAATCCGCGCCGGTGCCGGCCCGCCTCAGCCAGTCCTCGGCCTCCGCGGACGTCCATCCGGCGACCGCTTCGCAAAGGATGCCGGCCGCCGCCGGGCCCCGATGTTTTCCGTGATGACAGTGGATGAAAATCCGCCCCTCGGTTTCCGTCGCGGCCTTCACGAATTCGGGCACGCGCGCGGACGGGATGCCATCATAACCGATGGGCAGGTGGACGTATCGCAGCCCGTGCCTCTTCGCCGCAGCCACATCGGGCCGCCCGCCATCCACGCTGATGATCGTCTTCACACCTGCGCTCGCGAGCGCCGCAAATGCAGCGTCATCCGCCGGCTGCGATCCGGAGAAAATGCGATCGGTGACGCGGAATGCGTTGTGAATCCCCGGAAGATCGACCGCTGCCGGCTCCGCCCCGGAGGCCGCGGCCAGCGAGACGGCAAAGAGGACGATGACGGTGATGATGCGCACGGCGACGATGTCTTGCGTTTCGGACGCCGCACTTCAATCACACAGACGGAATCGTCGTATTTGCGTCACGCCGGGCGGATCACTTTCCGGACGCGCCGATGAATTCCGCCAGTGCCTCGATGTTCGCGCCGAACGTTTCGCTCGAGATGAACCGCTCGCCGGCCTTGAACTTGGGCTGCCCGGTGAGCCCCTGGCCTTCGTAGGTGCTCAGCCACCGGCCCTCGGCATCGAGCGAAGCGACGATCTGCCGGACGGCCGCAGCAGCGGGCGCGACGCTCGCGACAGGCTTCGGGCGCCCGGCCTTTGCCGCGGCGTAAGCATTCTCGAGCGCACCGAGTTTGGAGGATGTCTTCCATCCGTAATGCTCCGGCACCGCGGAATCGTCGTGGGTGAGCAGGTAATCCCGCGTCATGTAGAGCGGCTGGTTCGTCTTCAGTTCGTAATAGCGCGCGAGCCGTCCATCGGGCAGCAGCGAGCGGCGCAGCCAGGCGAGGGCGCGCGGGATGGGCTCGAGGTATTTCGCGTCGCCGGTGATGCGATGCACGGCGAGCAGCGTCTCGATTGCATCCTCGGATTCGCGGCCCGCGATTGCCGGCGGCTCGAACTTCCGCGCCCACACAGGACGCATCTTCGTGTCATACTGCTGCGCCCAGCCGGGCTGCGGCTCCGGCATCTGCGCGAGGATCAGAAAGTCCCCGAGCTTTGCGATCGCCGCACGGCAGCGCCGGTCGTCGTAAATCGCGACCGCATCCTCGAGCGTCCGCAGCACCGCGCTCGCGAGATTGTCGTTCAGCGTCGGCAGGTCCCAATACTCCTTGATGCGATTCTCCGTGCGCCAGTCGTAGTCGGGAAAATTCGCCTTCACCGCCGGATGCGGAGCGACCGGCCCGCTCCACACCTGCGGGAACGCGCCGCTCGGGAACTGCGCCGCCAGCACCGCCTCCCGCGCGACCTCCGACGCCTCGTGAATCCCGGCGTGCCGGAATCCGAGCGCCTTGTCGGCGTGCATCAGGAAGCGCAGCGCGGACTGCGAGATACCGTCGTCGAACGTCGAGTGATTTCGTCCGCGTGATTTTCCATTCCGCAGTTGCGCAGCCTTGGAACCGCGCGGATCAAAGTCGATGCACTGCTGCCAGCCGCCGGACTGAAGCTGCCCGAACACGAGCGCCTCCGCCGCCTCCCGCGCCGCATCGAGATAGAATGCGTCCCCGGTGGCGCCAAAAGCCTTGAGAAACGCCGCGCCCACCGTCGGTGTCCCCGGCGGCTGCACCCAGATCTGCTCCGCCGTCGCCTTCCCCTCGCCGAGGCGCACCGAAAGATCCGGTGAGTAGTAATAGACGTATCCACCGTGCGTCGCCACTTTCGTGCGATAGAAAGTCGCGGCCCGCTTCATGGTGGCAATCGCCTGCTGGCTGAGGGGCGCGTCTTCAGCCAGTGAGGAAGCAACGCAGAGAATTGCGGCGAGGACCTGGATGCGTGCGGGATTCATCATTCGATTCCGTGTCTTTCACGCAGAGCGTATCGCGGAGACTGGGAAGCACCAGCAAACACCCGCACGCAGCGGCTCGACTGACGAGGACCGCTCTCGCACTATCCGCGAATGATGAAAACCGTGCTCCGCATCGGCACTGTCACTGTTTGCAGCCTGGCGATGTGCAACCTCGTTTCGGCGGAGCCACGCAGCATCAGCGGCATCTACCCGTCGCTCGCGACTTTCAATGACGAGGGCGAATGCGGCACGGGCGCGGTGGTGCCTTGGGCGGACCGGCTCTGGGTCATCAGCTACGCGCCGCACAAGCCGCAGGGGTCTTCGGACAAGCTGTATGAAATCACGCCGGACCTGCGGCAGATCGTGCGGCCCGAGAGCATCGGCGGCACGCCGGCAAACCGGATGATCCATCGCGAGTCGAACCAGCTTTTCATCGGGCCGTATGTGGTCGATGCGAAGGGCGGCGTGCGGGTGATTCCGCCGGGCGCGATGTTCGGCAGGCACACGGGAAATGCGCGGTATCTGACCGATCCGGCGAACAAGATCTACTACGCGACGATGGAGGAGGGCATTTACGAGGTGGATGTGCATTCGCTCGCCGTGACGAAGCTGTGGACGGATGAGCAGCAGAAAGACGGGCGCAAAGCGGACCTGCCGGGGTATCACGGCAAGGGGCTCTACTCCGGGCAGGGGCGGCTCGTGTATGCAAACAACGGCGATCACGCGAAGGCGGCGCTGAAGGATCCCACGACGCCCTCGGGCGTGCTGGCAGAGTGGGATGGGAGGGCGGAGAAGTGGACAGTCGTGAGGCGGAATGAGTTCACCGACGTGACCGGGCCGGGCGGGATTTTCGGCAACGAACATCCCGCGACGGATCCGCTGTGGAGCATCGGCTGGGATGCGAAGTCGCTCATCCTCATGTTGCGTAATGCGGACAATCCTGTCCGCGAAGGCGAGGGTGCGGACAGGATTGTCCGCGTTACGCCGGAGTGGCAGACCTTCCGGCTGCCGAAGGTCTCGCACAGCTACGATGGCGCGCACGGCTGGAACACCGAGTGGCCACGCATCCGGGAGATTGGCGAAGGCGACTTGCTCATGACGATGCACGGCGCGTTCTGGCGGTTTCCGAAGACGTTTTCCGCGACGAACACGGCGGGCATCCGTCCGCGCAGCGCGTATCTGAAGGTCGTCGGCGATTTCTGCCGGTGGGGCGATCGCGTGGTGCTCGGCTGCGATGACTCGGCGAAGAGTGAGTTTCTGAACAAGCGCAAGGTGAAGGGCGGCATCGAGGGACCGGGGCAGTCGCAGTCGAACTTGTGGTTCGTGGATCCCAAGGCGCTCGACGGATTCGGCCCGGCGCACGCGGGCGGAGCGGTGTGGCTGCGGGAGGATGTGAAAGAAGGCGATGTGTCTGAGCCGTTCCTATTCTCCGGCTGGGAGCGGCGCTCGCTGCACATTGTGAATGACGGCACCGCGCCGCTTTCCGTCGTGCCGGAAATCGACGGCAAGGCGCTGGGATCGGCGATCACCGTGGCGCCGGGCGCGGCGGAGGCGGTGACTTTGACTGGGGAAGGCGAATGGATCCGCCTGCGCGCGACGACTGCCGGCGCAAAGGTGAGCGCGCACTTTGCCTACACGAATCCCGACAAGCACGACACGGAGCCGGATGCGATTTTCAACGGCCTCGCAGGAATCGACACCAACGATGCCCACCTAGGCGGCATCGTCCGCGCGCGAGGTGAAAACAAGCGCACGCTCGCATTCGCCGCGATGAATGTGCGCGGCAGCGAGGCGACGGACATCGGCTATTACGAGTTGGATGGCGCCCTTAAGCTGAAGCGCGTGGACGACGCAAGGGCGCATGACTACGTGAAGGCGAAGGTGGCGATCCCGCGCAACGTGATCGCGCTCGACACCGCGAGCGTGCTGGTGACGGACGACCGCGGGCGCCGCTGGCGGCTGCCGTTCACGACAGCGCACTTCGACGCGCCGACGGAAGCGGGTCTGCTGCGCATCTGCCGCGAGGTGGCGACGGAGCGCGACGTCTTCAGCGCCTACGGTAGCATCTACGAACTGCCGGCGGAGAACGCGGACGGCTTCGCAAAAATCCGCCCCGTCGCGACGCACAACCGGCGCATCATGGACTACTGCAGCTACCGCGGCCTGCTCATCCTCACAGGGCTAAAGCCCGACGCGAAAGGCGAACACATCATCCGCAGCGACGACGGGAAGGCCGCGCTTTGGGCCGGGGCGATCGACGACCTCTGGAAGCTCGGCAAACCGCGCGGCCACGGCGGGCCTTGGGCGAAGACGAAGGTGCGCAGCGGCGAGAAGAGCGATCCATTCCTCATGTGGGGCTACGACAAACGCACGCTGAAGCTCAGCCACGACGGGAAGCGCGCAGTGACGTTCCGCGTCGAACTGGACCTCGATGGTACCGGCCTGTGGATCACGCACAAGACGTTCGAAGTGCCACCCGGCGGCGCGACCACATACGAATTCCCCGCAGCGATTCACGCGCGCTGGCTCCGCGCGAGCACCGACGCGGACTGCACCGCGACCGTGCATCTGGTTTACGAGTGACACCATCTTTTAAACTCAACGTGAGAGTGGGTTGAGAGAGGCGCGTAGCGCCGTCACAACAATAGCCGTGGGTGACGAGTCCGCGAGGAACCCACGGATCGCGGGCGTGCAAAGCAGCCGCGTAGCGGCTCAACTGGATTGCGTCCGCAGGCGTCTGTTGCGCCGCTACGCGGCGCGCCTCGGATGCCCACGAT
>JBEBGK010000299.1:0-5268 GCA_040081515.1 Chthoniobacteraceae bacterium | reverse complement strand
TTTCCATCGCCACGATCGAACACCGCCGGCACCGCGCGCCCCGTGGGCACGATGAGCGCATCCTCCGTCGCCAGCAGATAGCCCTGCGGTGAGACGCCGCTGAGCGCTTCGGCGCCGCCGTGCGGCTGCTTCATCAGCATCCGTCCGGTCTCGCTGTTCGACCAAGTCGGCTTGCCGCTCGCCGCGTCGAGCGCGTGGATGAAGACACCATCACTCGGCCAGATGCCGCCGGCGAAATACACCGCGTCTTCCCACACCACCGGGCCGCCGCGCGCGGGCCAGTGCGAAATCATCCGCTCATTTCCCATCACGCGCCCCGGCCCCGGCCCAGCGCGGTGTTTCCAAAGCACGGCACCATCGGCAAGCGAGAGCGCGTAGAGCCAGCCGTCGTCGCTCGCGACGAAGACGCGATCCTTCCACGCAGCAGGCGCAAAGCGGATCGGCCCCTCGCTAAAAAAGCGCCAGCGGATCGCGCCGGTCTTCGCGTCGAGCGCATAGACCTGTTCGTCGGCGGAACTGCCAAAGAGCACGAGGTCGCCGACGAGGATCGGCTGGAACGCGAGATCGAAATCAATCCGCTCCGACGTGGGCCACGCAGGCTTTGGCGACTGCCCCGTGTGAAATTTCCAGCGCAGGCGAAGCTGGTTCGGGATCGTCTCCGCAGTGTAGCCGCTGCGTGAGGCGTCGCCGCGATAAGTCGGCCAGTCCGCTGCGAACGCGGAGGTCGCGTTCATCGTGAGGAGCAGAGTTATGACAAGAGAGAAGGGGTGAGCTTTCATATGTATATCAAAGGGGGCTAAGCGTGGTTCGGATGTGAGCTTGTGGTCTAGCTTGTTGCGCTCACTTCATCCCGTTCGCAACGCCCCAAGGCTCGACGGCTGCGTCACCGTGGCGGAGAATCCGGAGTCTCAACGCGTTCGCTTTCCATTCGGTCGATTCTCTCCCGTAGGAGGCGGATTTCTGTGGTGAGTTGGCGTATGTCCGAATCCTCCTTTTGAAATTCAGACTCCACGAAGAGGCGGGCGAAAAGTCCGGTGAGAACGCCAAAGAATCCAACGCCCGTAACCATCAATATGATGGCGACAATTTTGCCTTCGATGGTGACGGGAAACTTGTCGCCGTAACCGACCGTCGTGATTGTCGAAACTGCCCACCACACGGCATCAAACGGTGTTTTGATATTGGAGTCGGTGCTGTCTTCAAGCACGAGCACAGCGATACACGAGAAGATGAGCAGGACGATGACCGCCAGCACTGCGGTTCCGATGAGACCCTCCGCGCGGTTGCGATAGAGGAACGTAAGCAGATGCCTGTCAGACCGAAATGCGCGCAAGATGCGGACGAGGCGAACGAGCCGCAGAATGCGTCCCCAGCGGAGGAAGTCGTATGCGGGGATGCTCGCAATGAGGTCAATCCAACCCCACTTCATAAACGCCAGTTTTGACGGTGCCCGGCGGAAGCGCACGCCGAAGTCTGCGAGGAAAAAGACACAAACGAATGTGTCGATCTGGTCCAAGAGCAGGCTGACATTCGGCGGAACGTGAAAAACTGTCTGCGCGACTAACGCTCCGAGCACGTACACCGAGAGAACGAGGACGCCGATTTCGAGAAATCCGAAGTGCCGGATTTCGGTGGACTCTTCAGTGGCAGTCGAAGGCTTCATGACTGTGCCGGTCTGGTGAGGGTGGAAAGCGCTTGCTCCGCACGAAGCTTCGCCCCAGCCAAGTCGAGCCTGTCGCGGGCGTTGGCCTCGTCGAGCAGTTCCTCCGCGAGTGTTTCGTCGAACTTCTCGAAGGTTTTCACCGTCATCCGCCGCGCGAGGTCGAGGGCCGTGTGACCCCCGCGCGCGATGGATTCCATGTGGGTGCGCCAACCGGCGGAATCGGTTTTCTTGTAGGTGATCGAAAGGGCGTCCCGTTCAGCTTCGATTTCGGCGCACCGGGCGTGGAGTTCCAAGGTGAGCAACCCGCGCGTGCCGATCCACGGGAACCATTGCACTGTCCCGGCGCGAATGATGAAACCGGGCGTAAGCACACCGGCGCGCGTCGCTGTTGCACGCGCGGCTTGGAGAAGTGTTCGCGCCGCCTCGTCGAGGTAGAGCGGCACGTCCTCAGCAGCGAGCGTGGCTGCCATTTCTTCGACGATGCGCGTGTGGATTTCACCTGCCGTGCCCAGAAAGATCGGCGCTTTGCCGCCTTTCGTTGGTTGCACCCAGACTGCCTTGGCGATGGGATCAATCAGCACTGCAACCCACCGTCGGCCTGCAAGGATGAGGTTTTCGCCGACTGGTGGGACGAGTGAGCTTTGCAGCTTTCCGATTTCGTGGGTGTCGTGCCGCACGATGAATTCCTCGCTCGATGCGAACGCCGCGTAGAAATCACGCTCCGCAGTGATGCGCTCGCCTGAGGGCGCGAGGATGAGTTCGCCCGTGGGCATTTGTTCGATGAGTTGCTTTCCACCGAGCGAGCGGAGCACGCCACGAAACATGGCCTCGCTCACATTGCGAAACGCACCGTTTTTCACTAGCACCGCGAACAGCGCCCCAATGGGCCTCCCGCCCGTCTCGCGGAGGCAACTGAGGATTTGGTGAACGAGCGTGCTCAGATCGAGCCGCTCGTCGTCGTGAGGCTCCAGCCATTTCGCAAACATCAACCGCGCCAGCGCGATGTCCCGAAGCAACTTCGGAAACAGCAAGGCGGTGAGCTTACTTTCCGCGTTCGGTGATTCGTCTCGGACGTAAACTCGCATCACTGCAGCCTCTCCGGCCCGGCGCCCAGACCGCCCAAGCCGCTGCCGCATGGACGCAACGCTCCACGGCGGATCGAGTTGGGCTACCCGTCGCACCGACCCGATGTCTATGCCCATCTCCAGCGTGCTGGAGCAAAGTACCGTTGCTGGTCGTCCGCTTTTCAAAATCGCCTCCGTTTCCTCGCGCACATCCTTGGAAAGCGACCCGTGATGAACATGGAATGGGTCGTGAGGCAGGTGCCGTTCGCTGACGCACCGATGGAGAATGTCAGCGAGGATTTCCAAATCCTGTTTCGCGTTGCCAAAGACGAGGTTCGTTCCGTCTGCGCACGTGCGGAGAAGGTCAGCGGCAATGTCCTCGAGTTCGCCTGGCACGGTCTTTTGCGCCGTCTCCTCGCTTTCCTTTAGCGCTCGGAGCGGTTGTGGCTCGCGTGCCTGTTCCGGCGTGAGTGCAGCCGCAGCACTGAGTGCTGAATTCGGATGCCAGCGCCGGACCTTTTCGCCCTTGGTTTCCTCGCCACGGAGATACCCTTTGATACAGAACCTCACCGCTTGTTCTCCTGTGCCCTGGATGATGCTGACGGTATCCGGGGCATCGGGCGCGAGGAATGTCCGGGCGCCATGGGGGTCGCCAAGAGTGGCGGACAGACCAATAATCCGCGGCTTCCGGCCCGTCGCAGCAGATAGGCGGGCGAGGAGGCTGCGGAGATGCACACCGCGCACGTTGGAAAGGAACGAGTGCAGTTCGTCGATCACGATGAAATCCAACTCTGCGTAGATGCGGCGCAAGTGAACGCCGTAGTTGATGAAGTTGGATTCCAAGGATTCTGGCGTGATGAGGAGGATGCCGCCGGGGGCGTCGCGCAACCTGCGCTTTTCGGTGGCCGATGCCGCGCCGTGCCAGCGATGCACGGGCACTTCTACGTCCGCGCAGAGGGTTTCGAGCCGAGAGAACTGGTCATTGATGAGCGCAACCAGCGGGCCGACGTTAAGCGCCTGAACGGACGGGCGTGGATTTTTTGCGAGCCGGGAGATGATCGGCAAGAATGCCGCCTCGGTTTTTCCACCCGCCGTCTGGGCGCAGATCAGCAGATGGCCGGTGCCAGCGAGCAGGACGTTGATCGCATCTACCTGGATGCGATGAAGCTCGCTCCAGCCCTGCCGGAAAATGGCCTTTTGCACGCCGGGATGCAGCAGCGAGTAGGCCGCCGCGCTCATCAGAGTTTGAAAGTCTGGAGATCGCCATCGTCATCGGCGGGAGCCGCGACACCGAGAGCGATTTCCTCCTCCACCGACGCGGGCGAATCCGCCTTCTTGATGAAGTTCGCGCCGACAAGTTCCTGCCACGTCTTGCCGGGGTTCTGCTCAAGGATATTCAGCAAGCCGACGAATGAACGGACCACATCACGGGGCGTTTTGAAATACTCAGCTCCGAGCGTTTCGTTCGCGCGTTGCAAGACGGAGACGAGCGCATCATCAGGCACGAGATACTTCGCCGGATCGCCGTTCGCGTGGACGTGACGGATGTTGCGGAGCAGAACGAATAAATCCTCCGGTGTGAGGTTTTGCAGGCGCACCACGGGGCCGGATAGATCGCGAACGCCTTCGCCCGCGAAGCTGCTTTCCACGAGTCGCGAGCGTAGCGCTTCGTAACTGTGAAGCCCACGCCGTTTGTCCTCCAAACATTCTTCCGTGCCCGCGAGCACGAAGCCGAGATTGGCCGCGCCGCCCTGATAGCAGTCGTTGATGATGGAAAGCAGCGCCTCGTAGTTCGCCTGCCGGACGCGCGTGTTGGGCAGGCGATGAGAGAGCACCACCAATTCATCCAAACCAACCAGCAGCCCGCCAAAGCCCGCCTTCGCGCAGAACGCGCCCATGAGCTTGAGGCTGTCGTAAAAATTCTCGTCGTCGATGATGTCGCGCACGCCGAGATCCTGGCGTGCTTCCGTCTTGGTCGCGTATTCGCCACGCAGCCAGCGGAGCGCATTGCCTTGGAGCGTTTCGCTTCCACTCGCATGGCCCTCGTAGTATTTGCCGAGCACTTCCGCGAACGCAAAGCCGCCGACGTGTTCTTGCAGACCGCGCAAATCTTCGAGGATGCGCCGCTTCACGTCGTCCTCGCTGCCGCCCGCGCTGGTGACCTTGTGATGCACGTCGGAAATCCAGCCCTCACACAGATTGCGGAGCGCGCCGCCGTCGGGCTTCGCCTTCGTTGCGATGTTCCGCATCAATTCCGAATAGAGCGCGCGGGCCTCACCGCCTGTCGAACGGATACGCCGCTCCATTGTGAAGTCCGCCTGCGCCACGATCAGCCGCTTTTGCAGCGCGAGCGTGCGAACGAGGTTGAGGAAGAAGCTTTTTCCGCTGCCGAAACGCCCGACGACGCTGCGAAAGGCGGCACCACCTTGCTCGATTCGTTCCCAATCCTTGAGCAGCGCCGCCACTTCGTCCTTCCGCCCGACCTGGAGCAGATGGAGGCCGAGACGCGGGACGAGGCCCGCCTGCAAGGATTGGAGGATG
>JBEBGK010000298.1:0-5276 GCA_040081515.1 Chthoniobacteraceae bacterium | reverse complement strand
GGATTAAAGAAGTGGTCCCGATGAAGACCTGCGCAATCGCCCACATCGCCATCCTCCTGATCATATGCAGCCTTTTCCCAGCCCGCAGAGGCGCCGACGACGCTCCCGACGAGTTGGCGCGGGCCCGGGCGGTATTCGAGAAGGAAATTGAGTTTTCGACCCGTCCGATCCGCGATCGCTATATTTCGCGACTTGATTCTTTGAAGCGTAGCCTCGGCTCGCGTGGAGACGCCCGTGGGGCTGCTGCGGTCCAGGACGAAATCGACCGCGTGCAAGCCGGTGGGCTTGATGGCTCT
Organism: Chthoniobacteraceae bacterium; assembly: GCA_040081515.1. GTDB lineage: Bacteria > Verrucomicrobiota > Verrucomicrobiia > Chthoniobacterales > Chthoniobacteraceae > SXWH01. The sequence goes on along the minus strand of JBEBGK010000298.1, from coordinate 4,980 downwards.
GGGGTTGCAAGGTTTGCGGGGGTTTGGAGGATCGAATACACAAACGGCATATCTCGCCGCTATTCCATCCTGCCGGACGGGAGTGTGATTTATGATCAATCCGCGGGAAAGCCCATGTCGATACCGCTGAAATCCAAAATGGCGATGAAGGGGAACGACTTTCTCGTTGAATGGGCAGACGGTTCCCTTGAGCGGCTGACAATTTCTGGCAGGAATCTTATGGTTGAGCATTTCAACCCAGGAACAAGCTACCCGGCGGGTGAAGCGGCTACTCGTGGAGTCGGCAAGAACTCTGGTAGCCGGTGAGAAGTGTGCATTCGCAAAGCGCCAGTCGACGAGAAGCCTTATGTGGAAGAACCTGAAAAACTCCGGAAACGGCTTTGTTCGAATTTAGGGTAAAGCACCCAAGATTTTCGTTTGTTTTGGTAAAGTAATCATTTTGAGCAACATATTTGACAGAACCGTGGCGCACGCCAAAGGCAGTTTTGTGTGCATTTTGCTGTCGGAGCGGAAGTGTATTGCTGACGGCCCCTTTCCGTTTGGTGGAAATCCGAAATTACGCAGCGCAGTTGCGCCGGATGGGAATGGGAAATCGCCCAATTCGGCAGCGGGGTTGTGTCCCACAATGCGAAAACTACTGTCCAAAATCCAATATGCGGCTCCGGTTGGATACCGGGACCAAGACGAAAACGCCGAACTTAGCCTTGGCTATTGATGCTCACCCCATGATCAACGAATCGAGCGTCAACTATAACGCCGTCACTACTGCAGTCGTCGTTTTGTTCGGATTGTTTACGACATTTGTCGCTTCTACTTTTATTTTTGGGGGCGCGAGCCCGATTGCAACTTTTTCCGTTGTGGCCGGAATGGTCCTTTTGACTGCTGGTATCATCCAACCGGGCCGTATGCTTTTTGTGATGGTACCGGTCACTCTATACCTCGATACCATTAAGCGAACACTGATTTTTGGCGGGCAGGCGAATTTGGATAATGTGACATCTGTTCTTGCGGTCGGTCCGCTATCTGCGACCGGAATCGTTATAGGCTGTGTGATCCGTCGGATCTTTGTCAGGCGATTGGGGGTCCCCGCTGAGCGAATCGCGATTGTTGCCGCCATGGCTGCGTACGTCGCCTTCGGTGGGCTTGAAACGTTCACGGAGGGAAATCTGCTCTATGGCCTACGGACCGCGGCGAACAGCACTGTCTATTTTCTGCTTTCTTGGGCCGTTCTTCAGTGCTTTCAGAACCCCAACGATGCGCGGCGGTTCCTTAAGTTTTCTCTCCTAATGGGCTTGCCTGTGGCTTTATACGGGATTTGGCAGTATTGGTTTGGTTTGAGCGATTTCGAGATCAGTTATCTAAAGTCAGGTCTATCTATCACAGCTGTGAATTTAGACGATCTCCGGCCGCGACCGTTTTCGACGCTGGGCTCGGTTCATTCGTATAGCATCATGATGGCATTGATGTTTCCTTTAGCGTTTCACTTTTCCTCGTCCGCGCCAACGAAGAGTTCTCGGTGGAAATGGAAGCTGGTAGTCGTGTTGTATGGGTCGGCGCTCTTGTTCTCACTAAGCCGCAGCGCAACGGTTGCGGGCGTGGCGATGATACTATTCAGCAAGCTTTTTCGATCAAAAATAGGCACAGCAATCGCCTATTCCGTTTCAGGAGTATTCCTTACATTTCTGATTTTTTACGCGGAGAGAATTCAGTATAATTTGGACAAGTATCAGAGCTTTCTGCCGATGAACTCCCAGTGGCAGGAGCAGGCTTTCCGCCTTGGGACGTTTAGTGACAGACTTATGAGCTACCAGAATGTGCTGGGTAGCCCTTCAACTTGGCCCCTTTTCGCTAATCCGCTTGGTTATCGCGCCAATGAGGCCGTATTTGGTGAGGCGGACTTCACGCACGATCTTTTTAGTCAGATGATCCTTCGAGTTGGGGCAGTTCCTGTCATTATTGCAATTTGTCTGGGCTTATATGTTCTTTGGCGCACGCATCGGAGTATTTTTCGATTAGAGTTGGGAAAGACTGCTCCGCGAGCGCTTGCGGCACAGCTCATGGCGATAATTGTTGTCTATCTTCTTTCTCAAAGCGGCGGGTCGGGAATGACGGTCTTTCCGTTGAACTTTTGGTTGAGCGTTCTTGTGGGGTTACTCACTGTGATTTGCTTGCGGGGAAGGGAAATCTTGCCGACCACCGAAGCTCTTCCGGCTGACCCTGAGGAAGTCCGAAGAAAAGGGCGGAGATCGGTGCACTGGGTTCCGAGAACCGATTGAGCGGACTTTCTGGCAGGGCGAGGGGGTTGCCGGTAGTACTGCTGGGAATCCAAAGAACCAAAACTCCATGACACCGCGCAAGGTCTCGATTGTCCGGACGGCTTCGTCTTCTGTTGTCCTGCGGATGGTGTCGCTCGCATGCACTCTTGTGCAGGTTCCCATCGTGATGCCCTACCTCGGCGAGGATTTTTTCGGTTTCTGGATGGTGCTTGTCGCAATCGGTGGCTTTTTTGGGCTATCGGATCTTGGGATATCCTCGGCTTTTCAAAATGATGTGACTCTCGCGGACACCCGCGGCGACAGGGCGAGATTGAGGTCCATGTTTCTCACGGCACAGGGTGCGCTATTCGTGTTTGCCGTCGTGGGAGCCGCGATCCTTGTCGGGGTGGCGGTGACGCTCGGCAAGGTTTCCTTCTTTCGCGATCTCCCGCCGAGAGTCGCGGAACGGGCTGACTTTTTCACGATTATCTTCGTCGCGATTGTCGCCTTCAATGCCCCGCTCGCTCTCAGTAGCCGGCTTGCCTTTGGCCTGCACGAAGGCCGTCTCGCCAATCTCACGGCTGTAGTGGCCCAACTTCTCACGCTCGGAGCGATGACTGTCTCGGCGAGGTTCCGCGCCCCATTTGCCGTGTTCCTGCTGACGACGATTGTCCCGACGCTTCTCGCGAACTTCGTCCTGGGGATCTGGCTTTTCCGAAAGCTCCCGCCGAATGAAGGAAAGCTATGGGCCGGAACCGAGTACGCGAAGCATACCGTGAGGACTGGTATCCCGTTTCTCGCCCTGGGTGCGAGCCTGCCCCTGTTTTTCGGGCTTGGTCCCCTGCTTCTGTCTTCGACCTGTGGGCCTGCGGTGGTGACGGTTTACAGCCTCGCGACCCGGGCTCTTGGGGTCTTGCATAACCTTGAGGCCGGAGTCTTGGGCGCCACGTGGCCGCCTCTCACCGAGGCAATCGAACGGGCAGACTTTGCATGGGTTCGACGCTGCCTGCGGCGGAATACTCTGATCGCAGGCCTTGCTTTCTGCCTGCCTGCACTCTTGTTCCCACTGTTGGGTCCCTCCCTCCTCGCCCTCTGGAGCGGCCTCCCTGCATCAAGTTTCTCCTTGTGGATAATCTGGCCGGTGACGCTGCTGTTCTGTGCTGTGCTTTTCCAAGGACCATTTTACATCGCGTTGAGTGCAGCCGGTTCCGTCGGAGTTCTGGCTGCTTCGCACTTTGCGGCGGCCGCGGCGGTGCTCGGCGCGGCGGCGGTCTGGCACCAGTCACCGCATCTGATTCCCGCATTCATCGCCGGTGCCTTCGCGCTTTTCGCCCTGCCGCTACCCATCGCGCAGACACGCCGCTTACTCCGCCCAGTGCCGGCACGATGAGAGTCGCCCTTTGCACGCGGTCCTTCCGCCCGGAGATCGGCGGGCTTGGAACAGTCAGCCACGCCTATGCGCTGGGGCTGCTCGAACTCGGATGCCAGCCGCGGGTGGTCACCTCCACTCCTCCCGCTCCGGAAGGTTATGACGGGCAGTTCCCCTACCCGGTCGTCCGTCAACCGGGATACCGCGAATTCCGGCGCGTTTTGCGTGACAGCGATTGTGTTGTCTTCATCCACCAGAGCCTTGTTTATGTCCTGTGGTCGCTCTTCGTGGGAAAGCCTGTGGTCTCCAGCATCCAAGGCCGGATCTGGAATTGGGGTTCGGCTTTCAATGCTTTCTTTTCGATATTCTGCGAGATGCACCTGCGGTTCCGGCCGCACGCGGTGCTTGTCAGCGACGCGATTCGTTCGCCAGCCACCCGCCGTGCTCCAGTGATTGGCAACCCCTACGATGCCGATGTCTTCCATCAAACGCCCGCCGCGACGACGCCAAACTCGATCATTTTCTCCGGGCGTCTCAATCGGGGAAAGGGCGTCTTTCACCTCGTCGAGGCGGCGAAAATTCTGCGGGGTCGCGGCCTCGAATTTGCGCTCACCTTCGTCGGCTCCGGGCCGCACGAGGCGGAGTTGCGCGATGCCGTCGTGGCGGCGGATCTGGGCGAACGCACACGCTTCGTCGGACATTGCGAACCACCGCGAGTCGCCGAACTTCTCACGCAGCACCCGATCGCGGCCATTCCGTCCGACTGGGACGAGCCGTTTGGCATTGTAGCCCTCGAGGCGATTGCCTGCGGCTGCTACGTGGTGGCCTTTCCGGACGGAGGCCTGCCCTTTGCGGTCGGTGACGCGGGAGTGGTGACCGGCACGAAGTCTCCCGAAGCCCTGGCTGATGCGATTCAGCGTTTGCTCACCGATGAAATGTTGCGCCAACGAATTGACGGGAAGCGCGCAAAACATCTGGAAAGATTCTCGCGCAAAAATGTCGCGCTGGGGCTTCTCGAAGTGATGAACTCCGCGTGTCGGCGCCCCTCTTCGAAATCGAAATGATCACCTCCATCATCCGTCAAGCTCTCGGGACCGTCAGCCCCCGGGCTCTCGCCATTCTGCGGGCCGTTCGAAGCCGGCGACGGTCCACGCGGTTCGAGCGCACCATTGGCGCGACCGGGGCGGCGCAGAAGATTGCGGATAACGTCGGTCTCGAAGTGCAGCGAGGACCCTTCCGTGGCATGCATTTTCCAGAGACGCTGCGCCAGCGTGGCATCGGCTCGAAACTGCTCGGGACGTATGAACACGAACTTTACGATTTTGTCGCAGGCGCGATCGCCCATGCCCCGGATCG
>JBEBGK010000297.1:0-5281 GCA_040081515.1 Chthoniobacteraceae bacterium | reverse complement strand
CTCTTGCTCCTTCTTTGAAAAAGAGCACGAGCAAGACAAAGAGGTAAGAACGGATGCCTTAGCTTTTCACCACGCCGTCACGCCTCGCGGATCACCCACTCGAAGCCGCGGACCGCATCCAGCTCTTTGAGGCTCAAGCCGGCGCGCTTGCGGCGGCGGACTTCCAGCATGATGGCGACGGCCTCGTTCAGCATCGGCGGGATCACTTTCTGTTTGATCGCATCGTCGAAGCTGAGGCCCGGACCCTTCTGGATCTCGGTCAGCCACGGGTGCAATTGGTCATCGAAAATGATGTCCGCGCCCAGCAAGCCGAAGAAAAGCCCATCCGGTGGAACCTGCGCGAGGGAATCGACCGCGGCCCTGACCACGAAGGACAGCATGCGCTTGAGCTGCGGCTTGAGGTAGCCCTCCACATAGTTCTCCGGGGCGAGCTTGAGGTCCCGGATGAGGTAGTTTTCCCAGTCGGAAAAACTCCATTTCAGGACGACGGACGGATCGTAATCCGGATGGGATTTTTGCTGAAAGACGTTGGTCACGTGAACCAGCGTGTTGTCGAAATCATCGAGGTTGAACGGCAGGGAATTCAGCCGGACGGTCCCCTCGCGATACATGAGGACGAGCAGCGGATCGAGGGAAGCGACGAGCCAGTAGATGCGGATCTCCGACTTGCGCCCCTGGAGGAGCAGCGGGTTCTTGATGTATCGCTGGATGACGTAGCGGTCCTTCTGCGGGTCAAAATCGTACGTCGCCGGGTAGGCGAAGAATTTCCGCAATTCATCGAACTGCCAGAGGATGCGGATTCCCCTCCCGCGCGAGGAGGTGCAGGGCTTGAGGATCCAGAGATTGTCCTTTGAATCCGCCAGCGGCAACTGCCCGAAGAAGCGCGTGACTTCCTCCGGGATGTAAAGGCAGTAGGTTTCCTGCACGAGGTCCTTCATGCCGAAGTCGAACGAGGTCTGCACCCGATCGAACTGCTTGAGATGCTCGGCGAGGAATCCCTTGTCGGTCACCGCGTTTTCGTTTGGAAGATGGTTCAGAAGCTGGAATGGCCTCAGTTGGTCGAACCATTCGCGGTAGCCCTTGCGCATCCAGATGAGATCCGCGTCACGCGGTTCCTCGACGAAGCGGAATTTTCCCTCCTCAAGCGCCGCCCGCGCGTTGTTCGAGGCGGGGTCGAGATACACCAACGGGATCTCCCCGCCTGGCGTTGCCTGCTCAAGAGCCGGCGGACCGGTCATGGATTGGTTTTCGGAACGGCTCACGCGGTGGACGTTATTTTGTGACCGCCGTAATCACAGCTCATTTCTCTGGCGGGTCAGGAGGATCGATGGTCAGGATAAACATCATGGATCCGTCGGTATTGCATCCAAATCATCGCGCCCAACGCATTTTGGGATGATGCGACTCACCTCCAATCGGCCCCTGGCCGGAAATACGCCCGATCCGATGAACATCGGCAGGCGTGTTTGCCACCGCAATCCGGTTCCTCGGATTCAGGCATGATGGCCAGGGAACGGGCTGAGGACGTGGCTTGGGCGGAGTTGCTGCGGCGCATCGCCCTGAAGGACAAGAAGGCACTGGATGAGCTTTATGATCAGGTGGCATCGGCGCTGTTTGCGGTCTCGGTCCGCATTCTCGGCGACTCTCATGAGGCCGAGGAGGTGATCCAGGATGTGTTCGTGGAAGTCTGGAACAAGGCTTCGGCTTTCGATGCGACCCTCGGCAGTGCATTCCACTGGGTGATGCGGATCGCGCGCAATCGTTCGATCGACCGTATCCGATCGCGGCAGCGGCGCGCGCAGGCGCTCGAACGATTCCAGGAACTCGTCCCGGCTGACTCCGGGCATGAGTCCGCGTCGCCGGCGAAGAGTCTGGGCTCGGATGAACTGGCCGGGATTCGTGCCGCGGTGGAGGGGCTTCCGCCGGACCAGAGGCGCGCGCTGGAGCTGGCGTTCTTTGCCGGCCAGACGCATGCCGAGATCGCGCAGTCCACCGGCGAGCCGCTGGGCACGGTGAAAGCTCGCATCCGTCGCGGGATGGTGAAACTCCGCGACACTTTACAGCAATACGTATGACGACCGAACACCAGCAAGACCTGGCCAGCCTCTATGCGTTGGGCGCACTCCCGGAGTCCGAGCGTCCGGAATTTGAAAGTGAGTTGCGCGGCAATCCCGAGCTTCTCGCATTCACGCGCAGTCTTTTGGCATCTGGAAAAGCGATCGCACTCTCGGTGCCGCCGGTGGAATTGCCGCCGGGATTGAAAGTGAAAGTCCTGCAACGCATCGACGCCGAAGCCGCAGCGGCATCCGTTGCGCTGCCTGTTCCGGACCTGCGTGCCGGGCTGAGTTTCCTGATGGCGGCGGAGACGAAGGGATGGAAGCAACTCCCCATCGCTGGCGCGTGGATCAAACTCCTCTCGCTCGAACGCGAACGCGGCTACGCGGTCCTGCTCGGCAAACTCGATCCCGGCACGCGCTACCCGGCGCATGTGAATGCGGGTGCGGAGGATTTCTATATCCTCACGGGCGATCTTCACATCGGCGAGACTGTCCTGCAGGGCGGGGACTTTCATCACGCGGAAGCCGGCTCGCAGCACGAGGAGAACTTTTCCGAAAACGGCTGCACGTTGCTCGCAGTGCTGACGGTGGACGATCCGCTGGTGGCATTTGCGATGGCGTGATGCCAGGAGTTCGCCGCGTCGAATGCTCAGGTTTTCTGCCGCTTGAAATCCGCGCGTTGCGATTCGCCCAGTGCTTCGGGCCGGTAGAATTTGTCGTAGAATTCCGCGTCAAGATGCGCGGCCTGGAAGCCGAGGACCGTGCGATACGGCGGCATGTAAACGGGGAAGCGCCCGTAGCGATTCCATAGGTATTCGCAGACCGCGATGGTCGCGGCGATCGCGGTCTCGCTGACAGGCGGCACCTGCGCGGAGACGCCGGCGTGGTCGGCCCAAGCACTCCCCTTTAGTCCGCCGCGGAAGATTCCATTCGTGCCGAACTTCGCGTCCACGACGGCCCGCACGGCATCGGCCATGGATGGGTAGTAGGGCGGGCAAAATGGTTTGAGGAGGACTTCCCCATCGCGCTCGAGGCCGATGGGGAAAGGGACCATGGGATTCCGCCGGAGCAGATTCATCCCGAATGACACGATCGGCCCGGCACCAAGGTAACGGCTGGCGGGCATTCTCTCCATGCGGAATCCGAGCGCCTCGAGCCAGCCGAACTCGTGGTTCGCAAAGCTCGGATAGCCGCCCAGCCCGAGCGCCTGCGCCATCAGCCCCAGATTCTGCAGCATCATTCCCTGCTCGATCGTCACGAACTCCGTGACGAACTGCTCGACCTGCCGGATCGTCGCAACGCGAAAATGGTGCGGGTTATCGTCGAGATGACCGCCGCGGCTGCGCGCAAATCGCGCGACGCCCGCGGGCCCGAAGTGGTTGCGTTCATCGACGAGAAAAGTGCCCGTTTCCTCATTGAGGATTTCGAGCAGCCCATTGATGTACATGAACGTGAGGTCGTTCACCGGGAGGAAATAGCTCGTGCCCGGCGCGTGCGCAGCCCAGCGGTTGGCGTTGATATTGAACAGCGGCTCGGTGGGTGGCGCTGCGCGGCCATCTTTGATCTTCACCCGGCTGCGACGGTACAGCTCGGTGAATTTGCCCCGTCGCCCGAGATCGATCAGCTCCGGGATGTCCTGCGCCGGCAATTCGCGCGGACGACGGACGAGGTGCGTCCCGGTGTCGTTCGTGACGATGAGCGCGACCGTTTGCAGACCGTCCCCGCTGGCGATGGTCCGCCCGAAGAGGCCCGCCATGATGTTCCCGCCTTCTTCCTTCGAGTATGCCAAATCCGCCAGGGCGTGACCGGTGATGCCGCACGCGGCGAAGACGAGCGCGGACTCCTCGTCTTCTGTGAGCGGAACCGATTTCTGCCGGCTCTCATACGCGAGCGGCCCTGTGGGGATCTTCATGCCGCAACCGAAGCGGTGTGAGCGCCGTTCGCGCAGGGCGGCCAGGAAAGGGTGGCGGGCGATATCTGCGATCGTTGGGGATTCGGGAAAAAACGGCGTTTCCATGGCGGGATGCGGCACCCGTGAGTTGCCTGCGGTGCGATCGGATTGCCAGCCATAAAGACCGCACGCAGGTCGCGTTGCATTCCGGGAGAAATATTTTCGCCGACGATGCATCCAGATTCCTGGCGCGTCCGCATTGCGACTAGACCTCCACAGGATCTGCCCCTCGTCCCTTTTGAAATGAAACCGAACACCAAGGCCTTTGCGATTGCGGTCACACTCACACTCACCCCGCTCGTCGGCATCGCGCTCGCCGTACTGATGAAGTCGGGCGGCGAGAGTGACAAGGAAGTCGCAGGTTCCCTCGCCACCTCCTTGCCGAGCCCGACGAAATTGATTCTCGTGCCGCACACGGGCGACACTGCGTTGGACCGGCGGATCAGGGACGCTCAGGAGGCAATCACCGCCGGTCATACGCCGGTTGGATCGCTCGATCGGCTCGGGTGGCTCTTCGTGGAAAAGGCACGGGTGAGTTCCGACCCCGGCTTCTACAAACTCGCCGAACAATGCGCGCTGGCTCTCGACGAGCGCAGCCCAGGTGACTTCAGCGCGATGCTCCTCCGCGGGCACGTGCTTCAGAATTTGCACCAGTTCCAGCAGGCCGAACCACTCGCGCGCAAGCTCGTCGCCGGACGCGGGTCGCCGTCGGACTACGGATTGCTCGGCGACGTGCTCGCCGATCTCGGCCGGCTCGACGAGGCGATCGCAGCGTATCAGAGCATGATGGATCTGCGCCCCGATTCGCAGGCCCATGCGCGCGCCGCGCACGTGCGATGGCTGAAGGGGGACCTCACGGGCGCAACCGAGGCGATGCGAAGCGCTGCGAGTGCGATCGGTTCCCGCAATGCGGAGTCGGCCGCATGGATGAATACCCGGCTCGCCTTCTTCGAGTTTCAATCGGGAGACACATCCCGCGCCGAGGCGGCCTGCGCCTCTGCACTCGAGTGCGTCACCGATTTCCCGCCTGCGCTCCTCCTCCGTGGGCGGATGCAACTCGCAGCGGGGAAAGCCACCGAGACCGTGGAAGACTTCCGGCGCGCGGCGAAGGCGAACCCGCTGCCCGAATACCTGTGGCTGCTCGCGGAATCACTCCGCAAAGCCCATCGCGAACCCGAAGCCATCGAGGTGGAAGCGGAGATGCTCTCACGCAGAACCGCCGACGACCCGCGGACGATCGCGCTGTTTCTCGCCACCCGCGGCGAGCAGACCG
>JBEBGK010000296.1:0-5288 GCA_040081515.1 Chthoniobacteraceae bacterium | reverse complement strand
ACTCGATGCGACTTTCGGCAAGAAGATGGCCGACGAGAACGTGAAGGCGTACGGCGATTTCTACGACACCACGATGCAGCTCATGAAGAGCAGCGATCTGAAGGCGTTCGAGATCGGCGCCGAGCCCGCGGCGATGCGCGACAAGTACGGGCGCAACAGATTCGGCCAGGGCTGCCTGCTCGCGCGCCGGCTCGTGGAGAATGGCGTGCGTTTCGTCGAGGTGCAGAGCGGCGGTTGGGACATGCACAAGCAACTCGCCGACAGCATGGAGGATCGTGGCGCGGAATTCGACCAGGCCTTCGCGGCGCTGGTGAGCGACTTGGATTCGCGCGGACTTCTCGATTCCACGCTGGTCGCGGTGACGACTGAATTTGGCCGCAAGCCGCAATTCGACGGCAGCGGACGAGGACATCACCCGATTGCCTTCAGCACCGTGCTCGCGGGCGGTGGGGTGAAACGTGGCTACGTCCACGGAGCCAGCGATCCGACGGGATACGAGCCGGAGAAGGACGCGATGAGCGTCGGCAACTTCCATGCGACGATCGCCTACGCCGCGGGCCTGCCGGTGGGAGAGGAAGTCATCACACCGAGCGGGCGCCCGATGAGCGTCGGCAACAAAGGCAAGCCAGCGATGGGTGTGTTCGCGTAGCCGCCGAGGTGACGAGGCGGGCTGGCTGATTGCCCAATGGCTCGTCGCGAACGTAGCGTAGCTCTCCAGAGCTGCGTCAACGCCGGCAGTGGATGCGAACGCGTAGTGATGGACAACTACGGTACGAATGGCCCGCCTCCTCACGTCGTCGGCTACGGATTTTCTTTTGCCCAATGGCTGGGCGCGCTGCACGGTAGTCCCAGTTACTCCGCGACCATGAACTGCAACGACCCCGCCTTCCTTTCCCTCGACGCCGCGCAACGCATGGCGGTTTCGCGTCGCACCTTTCTCCAGCAATCCGCGGGCGGCATCGGGCTCGCGGCGCTGGGCTCGCTGCTCGGGCCGTCGGCAATGGCAGCGACGAAACCGGCGTTCCCGAATTTTGCGCCGAAGGCGAAGCGGATCATCTATCTCTTCCAGTCCGGCGCGCCGTCTCAGATGGATCTCTTCGACCCGAAGCCGCAGCTCGAAAAGCGACGCGGCGAGGACTTGCCCGACTCGATCCGCAAGGGGCAGCGCCTCACGACGATGACGAGCGGGCAGAAGAAATTCCCGGTCGCGCCGAGCATTTTCAAATTTGCGCAGCACGGGAAGAGCGGTGCGTGGCTGAGTGAGCTGATGCCCCACATGGCGAAAGGCGCGGATGAATGGTGCATCGTGCGTTCGCTTTTCACCGAGGCGATCAACCACGACCCGGCGATCACTTTCTGCCAGACCGGCTCGCAGCTCGCGGGGCGGCCGAGCATCGGCTCGTGGGTGGGCTACGGACTCGGCAGCGAGAACAAGGATCTGCCCGCGTATGTCGTGCTCACTTCCTTCGGCAGCGGGCGCAAGGACGACCAACCGCTCTACGACCGGCTGTGGAGCGCGGGCTTTCTGCCTTCGCAGTATCAGGGCGTGAAGTTCCGCAACAAGGGCGACCCGGTGCTCTTCCTTTCGAATCCTCCCGGCATGGACAGCGAGACGCGCCGCGAGACGCTCGACGAACTGGCCGCATTGAACTGCAAACATTTCGACGCGCTCGGCGATCCGGAAATCCAGACTCGCATTGCGCAATACGAAATGGCCTTCCGCATGCAGACGAGCGTGCCCGACCTCACCGACATCTCGAAGGAGCCGCAGAGTGTGCTCGACATGTATGGCCCCGAGGTGAAGACGCCCGGCACCTACGCGTCGAACTGCCTCCTCGCGCGCCGCCTCGCGGAGCGCGACGTGCGCTTCGTGCAGCTCTTCCACATGGGCTGGGATCACCACGGCGGCCTGCCCAACGCCATCCGCGGCCAGTGCCGCGACACCGACCAGCCCACCGCCGCGATGCTCACCGACCTCAAACAACGCGGTCTGCTCGACGACACGCTAATCGTCTGGGGCGGCGAATTCGGCCGCACGATCTACTCGCAAGGCACGCTCACCGAGACCAACTACGGGCGCGACCATCACCCGCGCTGCTTCACCGTGCTCCTCGCCGGCGCGGGCGTGCGCAAAGGAATCACGCACGGCGAGACCGACGACTACAGTTACAACATCGTCGCCAACCCGGTGCACGTGCACGACCTGAACGCGACGATCCTCCACCTCATGGGCGTCGAGCACACGAAGCTCACCTACCGCTACCAGGGCCGCGACTTCCGCCTCACCGACATCCACGGCGAACTCGTGAAGGCGGTCATGGCGTGAGTGCCTGAAGGGCGCGGGCCCGGCACATCCCATGCTTCGATTCAGCGGCATGACGTTCGCATACGTGTCCTTTGCCGCATTCCTGCTGGGCAGCTTCGGAATCCTGTACACGTGTGCGCGGAATGCTCCCGAGGGCTTCGAGGACGAGTCGGGATTCCACTTTGCATGGCGCAATAACCGGCCCGATGTGCCGGACGTCGTCTGCATCTGGTCCTGCGTTCAGGGGACTCTCGCTTCCGCAAGAGGCTGACCGGGCTCGCAGCCCGCATCGTCCGGGCCTGTGCATGGAGAGGTGCCATGCTCCTCCGCGCTGAGTGGTGCATGGATTCCTTTGATGCAAGAATCTGGAGATCAATGGGATGCATTCGCATTGTAATCCTTGTGGTTTGAAAAGAGAAATGCCGGTCTCGGTGAGCGGAGCGTGCTCAGGTGAAGGAAAAGCAAATGATTATCAGATAAACAGTAAATATCATAAATCTGGTATCTGAGCTGCTTCGTCAGACGTGCTTCAATGTACGAGGAAATTTGCACCCATTCCGTTTCGCTTTCGCAGCGCATCCCGCACTCGGGGTGGGCAGGGAGGAAAAATCGAGCGATCGATCTCGGGGAGACGCGGTTGTCTGGCGGGATTGGGATGACTGCCGTCGGCGTCCGGACAAAGGGCCGGACGGCTTCCGGTCGTTGGAAGCAAATTGCGATGGGCGTGGTCGCCGCCTGCGCCCTTCACGGGATCGGCTTGGGGGCGAACCTGACGTGGACCGGGCTCGGCGGGGACGACAATATTTCGAATCCGCTGAACTGGAGCCCCGTGCGGGTTCCGGTCGCCGGGGATTCGCTGTTTTTCGCGGGCGCGGTCCGTCCGGCACCGCAGCTCGCGGCCGGGCTCACGGTGAGTGCGCTCACGTTTAATGCGGGCGCGCTTGCGTTCACGCTCGGCGGGCCGGGCGCATACACGATCAATGCAGGCGGGCTCCGGAACAACTCGAGGATCACGCAGACCGTCAACAACGCGATCGTTCTCGGCGCGGCGCAGGACTGGAATGCCGCGTCGGGCGCGCTGGTCATCGGCGGGACGGTGAACCTCCAGTCGTTCACGCTGACGAACGTGGGTGGCAAGGCCACGACGATCGTCGGTGCGATTTCCGGGACCGGCGGCGTGACGCAGGACGGCGGTGGCAGGCTGACGCTGCAGGGCAACAACGCGTACTCGGGGACGACGACGCTGGCGAAGGGCACCCTGAACATCGGTTCGAACACGGCGCTCGGCACGGGCATGCTGCGGCTCGATGGCGGAACCCTCGCCGCGAGCGGCGGATCGTGGACCCTCGCGAATGCGGCGCAGGTCAGCAGGAACTTCGCATACAACAGCACGAATTCCCTCGCGCTGAACGGCGGTTTCAACATCACTGCGAACGCCAGGCTGACCGTGGGAAGTACGGGCCTCCTGACGCTGAATGGAGTCGTCAGCGGGACCAGGACACTGACGAAGAGGGGCACGGGGACGCTCGTGCTGAATGGCGCGAACACATTCTCGGGCGGCTTGAACGTGAGTACCGGCACGGTCATCGTGGGGAACAATGCGGCGGCGGGCACGGGCACGCTGACGCTCGGCCCCGGCACGCTCCAGGCGGGAGGGGCCGCGCGCACGCTGGCGAACGCGATCACGCTGGCGCCGAACGGGGCATCGATCGGGCCCACGTTTGCGGGGGCTTATGACCTGACGTTCACCGGAGCGACCGCCTTGGGGAACAACACCATGTTCACCGTGAACAACGCCAGCACGACATTCTCGGGCGTGATTTCCGGTGGAGGCGGGCTCGGAAAGGGCGGGACAGGCACGCTCACCCTGAGCGGGGCCAATACGTACGGCGGCGGCAGCCAGATTTTTAACGGGACCATGGTGCTGAATTCCGCCACCGCGGCCGGCACACGGGATATCCTCATCGGAGACACGACCGCGGGCAGCACGACTCCCGCGACGCTCCTGCTGTCCTCCACGGCGGGGCGCACGGTGGCGAACAAACTTCAGGTGCTGGTGGGCAGTACCGGCCTGCGAACGATCGGGGCTCTCAACACAACCGGCGTGAACACTTTCAGCGGCGACGTGACGCTCGACGCCGGGGCGACGCTCACTGCGGACACGGGGGGCGAGGTGAATTTCACAGGCACGATTTCCGGTGCGGGCGGCATCACGAAGGCAGGAGGCGGGACCGTGCGTCTGAGCAAGGCGAACTCATTCACCGGGGCAACCCTCGTGTCGGCGGGGACGCTGGCTTACGGCATCAGCAACGCCATTGCCGGCGGGAGTGTCACCATCGACGGCGGCACGCTCGGCATGGGTGCATTCACCGATTCCGTGGGCGCGGTCACCCTTGAAAATGGCGCGATCACCGGCACCGGCACGCTCACGAGCACATCGGGCTTCACGGTTCGCAACGGCAGCGTCTCGGCGCTCCTCGCCGGCAATGTCGCCCTCACCAAGGACACAGCCGGCACCGTGGTCCTCACGCGCCTGAACACCGACACCGGCGCGACGCATGTGAACGCGGGCACGCTTTCCTACGGCGCGAGCAACGTGCTCCCCGCGGGCGCGCTCAACGTCAGCGGCGGCACGGTGGACATGGGTGCCGGCCGCGCCGACAGCGTGGGCGCGGTCACGCTCGCCAGTGGTTCCATCCTCGGCGGCGCGGGGTCCGTCCTCACGAGTACATCCGGATTCACCCTCCAAAGGGGAACCGTCACCGCCGGGCTCGCGGGGGCGGTCGCATTGACCAAGAACACGACCGGTACCGTCGTGATATCCGGTGCAAACAGCTACACGGGCGTAACCACCATCAGCGCGGGCACGCTGCGGCTCGGTGCCACGGAGACGCTGCCGAACGCCACTGCCACCACGATCGCCGCGGGCGCGACGCTGGACCTGAACAACTTCAACGACACGGTCGGCTCGCTCGCGGGCGCG
>JBEBGK010000295.1:0-5298 GCA_040081515.1 Chthoniobacteraceae bacterium | reverse complement strand
GGTGAAGACGCCGCTCGACCTTTCGCTCGGGGCGTTGCGCCGGGATTTCGAGCCGGTGGAGGTCGTCGCGGTGAACCAGTGCTCGGGGAACAGCCGCGGCTTCTTCCAGCCGCGCGTGGGCGGCGGCCAGCTCGGCAATGGCGCCATGGGGAACGCGCGCTGGCGCGGCGCGCGGCTCAAGGACGTGCTCGAAAAGGCCGGCGTGCAGGCGGGCGCGAAGCAGGTGATCTGCGACGGGTTCGACAAGCCGGTGAATGAAAAGACGCCGGACTTCATCAAGGCGCTCGAGATGGACCAGGCGCTCGATGGCGAGATCCTCCTCGCGTACTCGATGAACGGCGCGGACCTGCCGATGCTGAACGGATTCCCGCTGCGGCTCGTGGTGCCGGGTTACTACGGCACGTATTGGATCAAGCATCTCCATTTGCTGAACGTCGTCGGCGAGGCCTTCGCGGGCTTCTGGATGAACCCGGCGTACCGCATCCCCGCCACGCCCGGCGCGTGCATCGAGCCGGGCACGACCGCGAAAGTGACGACGCCCATCACCCGCTTCAACGTGCGTTCCTTCATCACGAGCCATGCCGATGGCGCGAAGATCCCGCCGGGCCGGGAAACGCTGGTCCGCGGGATTGCGTTCGATGGCGGGAGCGGGATCCGCGAGGTGCTTTTTTCGACCGACGGCGGGCGGACCTGGACCGGCGCAAAACTCGGGAGCGACCTCGGGAGGTATTCCTTCCGCGAATGGACGATCGCCTTCACGCCGCCGCGAGCGGGAGGGCTGGAGCTGAAGTGCCGCGCGATCAATGCGCTCGGGGAGTCGCAGCCGATGGAGCCGCTGTGGAATCCCGCGGGCTACATGCGCAATGTCGTCGAGACCGTGAAGGTCACGGTCGGGTGAAATTTTTCCGCGCCATGAAAACCGCCAGCCCTCTTCTCACTGGAGCCACATTGCTTGTCTCGCTCGCGCTCGCCGCGGAGGTGCGGATCACGCTGCCGCCGGAGACGGGGACCCTCCGCGACGGGCCGGGACTCGCGCTCGTGCAGACGAGCTGCCTCACGTGCCATTCCGCGGAATACATCAGCACCCAGCCGCCCTTTCCCCGCGCCTTCTGGGAGGCATCGGTGAAGAAGATGCGCGAGAAGTACGGCGCACCGGTGGCGGAGGGCGATGTGGGCAAACTGGTGGATTACCTTGCGGCGGCCTACGGCGCGCCGGACGGATCGAAAACGCCACGATGACTCCCGCGGAAATCCCGGCCAACGAAATCGAGCGCCTCACGGCCCTGCGATTCTACGAGATCCTCGACACGGAACCGGAGGCGGAGTTCGACGATCTAACGCGACTGGCCGCCTGCATCTGCGACACGCCGATCGCGCTTGTGACACTGGTCGATGTGAGCCGCCAGTGGTTCAAGAGCCGGCTGGGTCTCGCGGTCCCGGAGACTTCGCGCGAGGTCGCCTTCTGTGCGCACACAATCCTCGGCGACGACGTTTTCGAAGTGCCGAACGCCATCGAGGATCAACGGTTCGCCGACAACCCCCTCGTGGCCAGTTCGCCGGACATCCGCTTTTATGCGGGCGCACCGCTTCGCACGGTGGACGGATTCAATCTCGGCACGGTGTGCGTCATCGACCGGGTGCCGCGAAAGCTCGACGAACGGCAGCGCGACGCCCTGCGGACGATCAGCCATCAAGTGGTGCATCTTCTCGAACTGCGCATCGGGGCGCTGCGCATCGATCGGGAGGCCGCGTTCCGTGAGGCGATCCTCGACAGCGCGGTGCCGTCGATCATCTCGACCACGCCGGAGGGTGTCATCACGATTTTCAACCGGGGCGCGGAGAAAATGCTCGGTTACAGCGCGGAAGAGGTCGTCGGGAAGACCACGCCGGTGCTCATCCATGATGCCGCGGAGGTCGCGGCGCGGGCGGAGGAGATGACGAAGGAACTGGGGCGCCCGATCGCGCCGGGATTCGAGGTATTCGTCGCGAAGGCCCGCGGTGGCGGCTCCGAGACACGGGAGTGGACCTACATTCGCAAGGATGGAACGCGGTTCCCGGTGCGGCTGTCGGTGTCCGAGGTCGTGGAACGGACCGGGGGGCTCATCGGCTTCCTCGGAATCGCGCGGGACATCACCGAGGTGAAGCGCAGCCAGGAGCACCTCGAAAGCCTCGCCACCGATCTCAAGCGCTCCAACGAAGCCCTTGAGCAGTTCGCGTATGTGGCCTCACACGACTTGCAGGAGCCGCTCCGGATGATCGCCAGCTATCTGCAGCTCATCGAGCGCCGTTACAAGGGCCGGCTGGACGCGGAGGCGGATCAATTCATCGGCTTCGCCGTGGATGGCGCCAAGCGCTTGCAGGTGCTCATCCGGGATCTGCTCGCCTTTTCCCGCATCGGCGCGAAGGGGAAACCTGCGGAGCTCGTGGACATGGCGGCCCCGATCCGGACCGCCATGGAGGATCTCAAGGTCGCCATCGCCGGGAAAGGGGCGAGCATCATCGTCGGTCCGATGCCCACCGTCCCCGGCAGCGCGGCCCTGCTCTCGCAGCTTTTCCAAACCCTCATCAGCAACGCGCTCAAGTTTTGCAAGGACGCCGCGCCGCGCATCGAGATCTCGGCCAGGCGCGAGGGAGGCTCGTGGGTCTTCTCGGTCGCGGACAACGGGATCGGGATCGAGCCGGAGTACCGGGACCAGATTTTCGTCATCTTCAAGCGGCTGCACGGCCGGGACCACTATCCGGGAACCGGCATCGGCCTTGCGATCTGCAAACGGATCGTCGAGCACCATGGCGGCAGCATCTGGGTGGAGTCGGAGCCGGGAAAGGGGTCCATTTTCAAGTTCTCACTCCCCGCTACCGCGAAGAACTGACGCGCGCGTCGCCGCCGTCACCAGAGCGCCGGCTTCATCACGCCGAGCCAGGCCATGATGCTCACCATGGCCAGCGAGATCACGATCGCGATGCCGACCGGCAATTTCAGCTTCCGGAAAATCAGCGGCAGCATCCCGATCACCAGCCACAACACCGTCTTCACGATCGCGAAGGACGGATAGCCGAGCTTGAGCTTCGCGAGCAGGCCGAAGCCCGAGACGAGCATCACCAGCAGGCCGATGCCCTGACAGATCGCGAAGGTCTTGCGGTTCGCACCGCCGGCCATCATGCCGCCCACGCCGAGCCCGAGGATGGAGATGCCGACGAGGTGGATGATTTTGTAGGTGTTGTAGTCCATGGGTGTTTGGTGACCGAAGACACAGACCATCCCGCCGCCGGACACACAAGGTTCAATGTGAGGCCGGAGCGCGCTCGCCATGCGCGGGTTTGCCCCTATGATTTGCGGCCAGTCGCATGAAGCGCTCCTGTGCCCTCCTCCTCCTGCTGGCGCCCGCCGTGCCGGCTTTCGCCGCCGACAACCGGGACGCCTTCCGGGAACTCGTGCGCCCGACCGATCCGCTCACGCCGGAACAGGAGCGCGCCGCTTTTCATCTGCCGCCGGGATTTGAAATCCAGCTCGTCGCGAACGAGCCGGATCTGCGCAAACCGATGAACATGCTATGGGACGCGCTCGGGCGGCTGTGGATTACCGAGTCGCGCGAGTATCCCTTTCCCGTGAAGGACGGCTCCCCGGGACGCGACACCGTGCGCATTTTCTCCGACTTCGCACCGGATGGCCGCGCGCGGAAGGTGGAGGTTTTCGCCGATGGGCTGAACATCCCGATCGGACTGTATCCGTTTCGCACCGATGAGAAGCATTGGAAGTGCATCGTGTGGAGCATCCCGAACATCTGGCTGATGGAGGACACGGACGGCGACGGCCGGGCGGACAAGCGCGAGGTGCTCTTCGGTCCGCTCGGCTGGGAGCGCGACACGCACGGCAACCTCGCCTCTTTCCGCCGTGGCGACGACGGCTGGCTCCACGGCACGCACGGCTTCAACAACGAGAGCACGCTCCGCGGTCGCGATGGCAGCGAGCTGCGCCTCCAGAGCGGGAACACGTGGCGTGTGCGGCTCGACGGGTCGCGCGTCGAGGGCTGGACTTGGGGCCAGGTGAATCCGTTCGGCCTGTGCCGGGACAATCGCGGGAATCTCTTCAGCGCCGACTGCCACAGCTCGCCGATCTACCAGCTCCTGCGCGGCGGCTGGTATCCGAGCTTCGGCAAGCCGCACGACGGGCTCGGTTTCGCGCCGCAGACGATCACTCACTCGCACGGCAGCACGGCGATTTGCGCGCCGATTTACATCTGCGACCCCGGGTGGCCCGCGGAATTCCAGGATCACATGTTCGTCGGGAACGTGCAGACCAGCCGGCTGAACCGCGACGCGATCGAGTGGCACGGCTCGTCGTCCAAAGGCCGCGAGCTCCCGGATTTCCTCACGTGTGACGACCCGTGGTTCCGCCCGGTGGACCTGAGCTGGGGGCCCGATGGCGCGCTCTACATCGCGGATTTCTACAACCGCATCATCGGGCACTACGAAGTGCCGCTCACGCATCCGGGCCGCGATCGCGAGCGTGGCAGGATCTGGCGCGTCGTGTATCGGGGCGGAGCGGATGACGCAGTCCGCGAAACCGCGCTTCCGTCCGGGACGGAGGGGCTGGTGAAAGAGCTCGCGTCCACGAATCCCACGCGCCGCTCGCTGGCGCTGAATGATCTGTGCGACCGCATCGGCGCGGACGCCGTGCCTGCGATCCGGGCGGCGTTCGCGGCGCCGGCGAATGCATTCCAGAAAGCGAACGCCGTGTGGGCGCTTCTCCGCCTCGGCGCGCTCGACGATGCCACGCTTCTCGCTGCTCTCCGGGACAGGGATCCCCTGGTGCGGATTCACGCCGCCAAGGCAGGAGCCGCGGTGGCAGGAGCATTGCGCGCTGCGCTCAGCGATGCGGACCCATTCGTCCGCCGCGCCGCTGCCGACGGACTGGCCGCGCATCCGGCGCTGGAAAATCTGAAGCCGCTCCTCACCCTTCTCCGCACGACGGACCCGGTGGACGACCATCTCGTTTACGCGACCCGCGCCGCGCTCCGCGACCATCTCCGCGCTCCGGCGGTCGTCTCGAAGTTCGACCCCGGTGCGCTCCCGAAACCGGATCTTCGGGCGCTCCTCGACATCATGCCCGCTGTTCCGGGCGAACATGCGGCGCTGCTGCGGCTGGATCTTTTCGAGAGGCTCGACGCGCCGCCTGCGGAGATCGCGAAGCACCTCCCGGGCATCATCAGGGAGGCGCCCGTCGCGCGGCTCGACGGCGTCGCTGCGCTCGCGCGCCAGAAGTTCCCCGATGATGCCGTCGTGCTCGCGGGGATTGTC
>JBEBGK010000294.1:0-5310 GCA_040081515.1 Chthoniobacteraceae bacterium | reverse complement strand
TCCCGCTGGGCTGCGGCGACGCGGGATTGCGGCGTTTGTTCCTCGCCGGTGCGTCCGTAAACGAGATAGACGATGGCGACGACGGCCAGAATTGCGACGATTCTCATGACTCCATTGAAAGCATCGCCCGCGCCATGAAGATCACCTTGATCCACTATTCGGCATCGCCGGTCATCGGCGGGGTGGAGCGGATCATGGAGGAACACGGGCGCCTTTTCGCCGCAAACGGCCACGAGGTGACGGTGCTCTGCCTCCGAGGCGGCGGCGGGCACGCGACGGTGTTGCCCGGTGACGAATCGGCGGTTCGCCAGGCCGCGGCGCTGCGTCCGCTGCTCGCCGGGCAGGAGATCGTCTTTGTGCACAACGTCATGACGATGCCGTTTCACCCCGGGCTGACGGAGGCGCTGTGGACGCTTGCCGATGAACTGACGCGCGTGCGCTTCGTGGCCTGGGTGCATGATGTCGCGGCGTGCAATCCCGACTATCCGGACACGCCGCCGATTTTGCGAAAGGCGCATCCGCGGTTCGAATACGTGGCGGTGTCGCCGTTGCGCGCCCGGGAGTTTGCCGCGGTGACCGGCGGATCACCGGATCGCTGCCGGGTGGTGCCGAACGGGCTCGACCCGGCCCGTGTGCTCGGGCTGCCGCCGGCGGTCGCGGAATTTGCCCGCGGGCACTCCCTGCTCGATGGGCGCCTGGTGCTGCTGCATCCCGCGAGGCTCGTGCGGCGGAAACGGATCGAGATCAGCCTGGCGGTCGCGGAGGAATTCGCGGCGCGCCGTCATCCGGCGACGGTGCTGGTGACCGCGGCGATTGATCCGCACCGCGAGGACTCGCGTCTGTATTACGACGAGTTGCGGGCGCGTTTCGGCCCCGGGGGCGGACACGTCTTCGTCGGAGGGCATCTGACCGTGGGCGATCCGGAACTCGCCGGGCTTTATCTTCTCGCCGATGCGCTGTTGTTTCCCAGCCTGCGCGAGGGATTCGGCCTCCCGGTGATCGAGGCGGCACTGCACCGGCTGCCTGTTTTTTGCACCGACATCGAGCCGCTCCGGGATCTCCCGGCGGAGAACGTGACGCTCTTTCCCGAGGATGCGGATGCGTCGCAGATCGTCACGCGAATCGTGGAGACGCTCGGGGCATCGGCGGCTTTCCGCGCGCGGAAACGCACCCTCTGCGAATACGGCTGGCCCGCGATCCATGCGCGCCATCTCGCTCCCTTGCTCGCCGGGACCGCGACGCAGCGGCTAAACCTCACTTGAAGGCTGGTCTTGAACATGGAAGACTCCGCGTCAACCAAGCGGTGCCGAGGAGACTTTGCGCCGCGACTCGCCGATGACGCCCGAAGAACAAGACCGGGAACGGGAATTATTCCGGTTCCTCATGGAGAACATCCCGGACCGGATTTATTTCAAGGACCGGGAAAGCAGATTCGTTGCGGTGAATGCGGCAATGGCGCGTCTTTTCAAGCTCGCAGGACCCGAGGAAGCGGTTGGAAAAAGTGATTTCGACTTCTTCCCGGAGGAGGACGCCCGGCGGATGTTCGCGGACGAGCAGCGGGTGCTCGAGACGGGCGAGGGCATCGCCGGGAAAGTGGAGAAGAAGCTGCTCCCGGACGGCAGCGTCGGCTGGACGCTCACGACGAAGCTCCCGCTGCGATCGCCCGACGGCGAGATCGTGGGAACCTGCGGCATGTCGAGGGACATCACCGCGGTGAAAGCCGCCGAGCTGGCGCTCGAGCAGGAGAGGAACCGGCTGAAGGGCGCCAATGCGGATCTCGCGAGGAGCCAGGCATTGCTCGAGCGGAAGCTCGGGGAACTGGAGCGGATCAACGGCGAACTGAAGGCGGCGCAGAAGCGGCTCATCGATGCCGAAAAGGCGCAGTCCATCGGACGCCTCGCGCTCGGCGTCGCGCACGAGGTGAGGAACCCGCTCGCGATCCTGAAGATGGGCGTCGATTTTTTTTCCAGCCAGCAATCCTCCGACGAGAGCGGCGCCCTCGTGCTCCAGGAGATGGGCGACGCCGTCCGGCGCGCGGATGCGATCATCGACGAACTGATGGTGTTTGCGAACTCGACCGATCTGACGCTGAGCCCGGTGCAGGTGTCCGCGGTGATCGATGCAGCTCTGGCGCCCTTTGAGGAGGAGATCGCCGCGGAGGATATCCAGGTGGTGCGGCAGTACGGCAGCGGGTTGCCCATGGGCAGGCTGGACGTGGAGAAGATGCAGCACGTCTTTTCAAACCTCATCGAAAATGCCGTGGACGCGATGCGCGGCGGGGGCACGCTCACCATCCGGATCGGTCTCACGCATCTGCTCGGGCCCGACATGGTGCGCGATCCGGGCAACCGGACCATGGTCCACTCCGGCATCCGGAAAATCGGGATCGTTGTCGAGTTCGACGACACCGGTTGCGGGATTCCCGAGGAGAAACTCGCGAATATCTTCGATCCGTTTTTCACCACGAAGGCCACGGGCAAGGGAACCGGCCTCGGCCTGACGGTGAGCCGGAAGGTGGTCGAACTCCACGGAGGGACGCTCGACATCACAAACCGGCCCGAGGGCGGCGTGTGCGCGAAGGTGCTGATCAAGGTCTAGTCCGGTTCGCGGCATGCTGCGGGCGATGCTTGCGCCTGCCGTCGTATCCGAATAGCAGGGAAGGATGACCACGGTATCGAAGGACGCGATTGATGCATTGCTGCGTGCGGACCATGGCGATCCGTTCGCCATCCTCGGGATGCACGGGGCCGATGGGCATCTTGCGGTCCGCGTGTTCAGGCCCGATGCGGCGGGCGTCGTGGTGAGGGAGATCGGTGTCACGGCGCGCACGTGGCCGGCGGAGCGGCTGGCAATCGACGGCTTCTTTGAGGCGGAACTCAAGGGCGCGCAGAAGCGCATCCGCTACTCGCTCGCGTTCACCGGACACGACGGACACCAGTGGGAGGAGCGCGATCCGTATTCGTTCGGAACGCTGATCGGCGATCTGGACCTGCATCTTTTTTCCGAGGGGAATCACTGGGAGCTGTGGAAAAAACTGGGCGCGCATCTGGAGGAGCACGAAGGCGTCGTGGGCACGGTCTTCCGCGTGTGGGCGCCGAATGCGCGCCGCGTCTCGGTGGTCGGCGACTGGAACCGGTGGGACGGCCGCGTGCATGCCATGCGGAAGCTCATCCCGAGCGGTGTGTGGGAACTTTTTCTCCCGGGAATCACCGAGGGGACCCACTACAAATACGAACTGCTCGATGCGCACGGGCAACTGCAGCTCAAGACTGATCCTTTTACCTTCTTCGGCCAGCACGGCACGCAGACCGCGAGCCTGACGTGGCGGCTCGATAAATTCCCCTGGGACGACGCGAACTGGATGGAGAAGCGCGCGAGGCGCGAATGGCATCGCGAGGCGGTGGCCATCTACGAGGTGCATCCGGGCTCGTGGCGGCGCAAGGACGGCACCGGCTTCCTCACGTGGCACGAGATGGCGGAGCAGTTGATCGATTACGTCGAGGACATGGGCTACACGCACATCGAGCTGATGGGCGCCGCCGAGCATCCTTTCGAGGGATCCTGGGGATACCAGGTCACCGGCTATTATGCGCCGACGAGCCGGTACGGAAATCCGGATGACTTCCGCCATTTCGTGAACCGCTGCCATCAGCGCGGCATCGGCGTGATCCTGGACTGGGTGCCGGGCCATTTTCCGAAGGATGCGCACGGACTCGCGCGCTTCGACGGCACGGCGCTCTACGAGCATTCCGATCCGCGGCAGGGCGAGCATCAGGACTGGGGGACGCTCATTTTCAACTACGGCCGCAACGAGGTGCGGAATTTCCTGATCGCGAACGCGCTCTTCTGGTTCGCCGAATATCACATCGACGGCCTGCGGGTGGATGCGGTCGCCTCGATGCTCTATCTCGACTACTCGCGCACGCACGGCCAGTGGGTGCCGAACGCCTTTGGCGGCCGCGAGAATCTCGACGCGATCCATTTCATCAAGCAGTGCAACGAGGTCTGCTACTCGCGGCATCCCGGCATCATGACGATTGCCGAGGAGAGCACGGCGTGGCCCGGCGTGTCGCGGCCGACATTCCTCGGCGGGCTCGGCTACGGCTTCAAATGGAACATGGGCTGGATGAACGACACGCTCGCCTACATGGCGCTCGACCCGATCTACCGCCGCTACCACCACGGAAACGCCACGTTCTCGCTCGTGTATGCGTTTCACGAGCACTTCATCCTCGTGCTCAGCCACGACGAGGTCGTGCATGGGAAGGGATCGATCGTCAACAAGATGCCCGGCGACGAATGGCAGCAGTTCGCGAATGTGCGGATGCTCTACGCTTGGATGTACGGACATCCCGGGAAGAAGCTCCTTTTCATGGGCGGCGAATGGGGCCAGCGCGCGGAGTGGAGCCACGACCGCAGCCTCGACTGGCACCTGCTCGAATACCCCCTCCACCGCGGGCTGCGCGAACTGGTCCGCCAGCTGAATTACCTCTACAAGAACGAGCCCGCGCTCTTCGACAACGACGACACCTGGGACAGCTACGAGTGGGTGGAACTCCACGACGCGGACAACTGCGTGCTGGCATTCCTGCGCCGCGCGCGGCACGGCTCGGTGCTGATCTTCGTGCTGAACGCGACGCCCGTCGTGCGCCATGGCTACCGGATCGGCGTGCCCGCCCCCGGCTACTGGCGCGAGATCCTGAACACGGACAGCGCCGAATACGGCGGGAGCAACGTGGGGAATTTCGGCGGCGTTCACGCCGAGCCGCAGCCGTGGGGCGGGCGTTCCCATTCCGTGTCGCTGACGCTTCCGCCGCTCGGCGTCATCGCGCTGAAGGCCGACTGACGGGCAGGCGATCAGCTTCCACCCCGCCGCTTTTTCGCCGGGGTCGCCGTTTCCTTCTTCACGATCGAGACGATTTTCCCATCCCGGAGGCGCGTATGGATCTCGTTCCCGGATTCAACATCACCGACGGTGCGGACCACTTTCCCCTCGGCTGTCGAGGTGATGCTGTAGCCGCGGGCGATCGTGTGTTCCGGCGACAGCAGGCGCAGCATGTCGGCGGCCCGCGTGACGCGGTCCTTGCGTGCGCGAAGCTGCTGGCTGAACCGCTCGACGAGCGCGCCGCCCGCGGCCACCAGCCGCTGCCTGTGCAATGCGAGCACCTGATCCGGCCGATGCCGCCGCACCTGGCTGTCGAGTTCACCGATGCGCTGGCGGAAATCGGCGAGGCTTCTGTCGATGGCGCGCGCGAGGGTCTGCTCCGCGATGTCGAGCCGCTGGGTCGCCTGTTCGAGGCGCTGCCCGGG
>JBEBGK010000293.1:0-5318 GCA_040081515.1 Chthoniobacteraceae bacterium | reverse complement strand
GGTGTGGCCGGCGGGGACGCACGGCGCTGCGCTTTACCGCAGCGCATGCGCCACGGCGCGGATGCAGCGCATTTCCAGGATCAGCGAAGGGTGCATCACAGCCCAGATGCGGACATTGCGCGCCTGCGGCATCTCGGAACTGCGAGCAGGGACGATGATGGTGTCGAGCGGCGTGTAGAAGCTGGTGAAGGGGATGCCGCGCAGCGAGTCGGCATCGCGGGCGAGGTCGTCGAGGAATTCGCTGCCGGGACGCATCTGCACCCAGCCGGGCAGTTTTCCGAGCCGGGCCATCCGGGTGCCGTGGTGCGGCGCCGCGAGCGTGACGAAGCGGTTCACGCGATCGCCGCCGCCAAGGCGCTGCAGGTAGTAACGTGACACCAGACCGCCCATGCTGAATCCCACGAGGTCAAAGCGCCGCCCGCGGAACTCCCGCTCCGCGTACTGCGCGAGCTGCCGGGCGAGATCCTCGAGCGGCGCCTGCCCGCCATTCGGGGTGAGCGTGGGCACGTGAACCTCGTGTCCCCGCGAGCGGAGATGCCGCGCGAGGCGCTCCATGTCGCGAGCGGTCGAGAAGATCCCATGCACCAGCAGGACCGGCGGCCTGGCGGGATCGGGCGCGATCGGCGCGGCGTCGAACCGGGCGAGCGTGCCGGCGATGAGTGCGACGAGAACCATCGGTGCGGGCTGTTCTTACGTCTTTGTCGTGCCCATGCTCTCGCTCGCATTCAGCGGCGGAGTTGCGGGGAGCATGAGCATGAGCATGACAATGAGCAGGAGGAGAAGCATTCTCCGACAGTCGCTAGACGTCGTCCTGCTTGCGCTGGTTTCTCCGGTAGTGGTGCACCTCGAAGTCCGGGGTCTTCAAGACGACCTCGACGAAATCAAAGAGGTGCTCGAACGGCGGGAAGAACGCATCGCCGTGTACTTCGCGGGTGACGACGGTGAGATACAGGTCCGTGCACAGCGGGAGGAATTGCTCGTACAATTGCGCCCCACCGGCGAGCCACGCGCTGTCGAGGAGCCCGGCACGCGCCAGGGAAGCGACGCCGCGGGCCACGCATAACTCCGTTCCCGGCGGTCCCGGCAGCACGAATTGCAACGGCCTGCGATGCGGATGCGCGGCGGATCCGATTTTCGCCCCGGCAAAAAGCGCGGCGAACTGCGGGTCCTCGACGAGTTTCCGCGGATGATGGGTGATCACGTAATTCTTCCGCCCCGGAAGCGGCTTGCCGAGGCTCTGGAATGTCTTCCGGCCCATGACGACGACCTGCCCCGCGGTCGCGCGTTTGAACCACTTGAAATCCTCGGGCAGATGCCACGGGATCTGCCCGTCGCGACCGATGACACGGTTCAGGGACATGGCGGCGATGGCTTTCATCTGGAATGCGTCTGCCGGGATTTCTACACCGCGACGGGCGCCTTGATCGCCGGGTGCGGATCGTAGCCTTCGAGCGTGAAGTCCTCGAAACGAAAGGCGAAGATGTCCGTGACGTCTGGATTCAGTTTCATGCGCGGGAGCGGGCGCGGCTCGCGGGAAAGCTGGAGTTTCGCCTGCTCGAAGTGATTCGAGTAGAGGTGGAGATCGCCGAAGGTGTGGATGAATTCCTTCGCGCGCAGGCCGCAGACCTGGGCGACCATGAGGGTGAGCAGCGCGTAGCTCGCGATGTTGAAGGGGACGCCCAGGAAGATATCCGCGCTGCGCTGGTAGAGCTGGCAGCTCAGCTCGCCGTCGCTCACGTAGAATTGAAAAAGCGCATGACACGGCGGGAGCGCCATGCCTTCGATCTCGGCGGGGTTCCATGCGCTCACGATGAGACGCCGGCTGTCGGGGTTCCCTTTGATCTGCGCGATGAGGTTCGCGATCTGATCGACGCGCCGCCCGTCCGGTCCGCGCCAGTCCCGCCACTGCGCGCCATAGACGCGGCCCAGGTTGCCATCCGCGTCGGCCCACTCGTCCCATATCGTGACGGCGTTTTCCCGCAGATACGCGACGTTCGTCTCACCTTTGAGGAACCAGAGCAGCTCGTGGATGATGCTGCGCGTGTGGACTTTTTTCGTCGTGAGCAGGGGGAATCCCTCCCCGAGATCGAAGCGGACCTGCGCGCCGAACACGCTGGTGGTGCCCGTCCCCGTCCGGTCGCTCTTGAAGCGTCCATTTTCCAGGACGTGGCGGAGGAGATCGAGATAGGCGCGCATCGGTTGCGGGATAAGTGATGCGGGATGCGGGTGGCAAGCGCCGTTGCGCCCGATGTGGAGGAACGCGGGACCGGGATGGAAATATGCCCCGATCGCGCGCTCCGTTCGCCGCCCTGCCTCGAGACACTGGAACCCCCCGGGTCTCGCGACCCGAGGGGCCCAGTAGCCCAACCAAAATCTTTCCGGACTAGCGGCTCCTGTTCGAGGCCACCGGCGAATTCTTCTTCGCGGCGACCTTCGCGATGTTCGCGGAGGTGGCGGCGTGGCGATACGTGCCGTTCTTGCTGTAGCTGTAGAGCGGGATGTATTGGCCGGTCGGAATCGTGTCCGCCGGAATCGGCGCGCGCTTGAGTGTGCAGTCCAGCAACCACCAGCGGCCCTCATTCCGCCACATCACCCACGCGTGGTTGATGCGGATGCCAGCCTCGGTCTTCCCGATCACGAAGCGGACATCGTCACTGCCGAGCTTGTTGCAGAGCCAGAGAGCCTTGTCCTTGCAATCCCCGGCCCGGTTCTTCGCCGTTTGCGCGGGCATGGCCGCGACGTAGGGATTGGTCATCCGGTACCGGAAGTTGCGCCCCTGCACCATCAGCTTCCGGACTTCGTCCATCGACGTGTCCTGCGAACCAACCGTCGAGAGGACTGTGCGGACCGGGGTCATATACCGGTCGTAGGGAGTCGCTGCGGAAGGCGTGCCAGGGTCAAAACCGGCGAGTGCGGCGAAATTGCTGAGGAGGAGAGCGAGGAGCGAGGCGGCAGAAGTTTTCATAAGTCGTAGCTTCTATAACTGCCATACTGCTCTAGCGGGATTCGTGCCATCCCTCCCCTGCCCTTGGATTTCGGGTGTTTCCTAGCGTCGCCGCGTCATTTCTGATGCGCCTAGCCCTATCCGGCAGGATCTATTCTGTTCTCTTGCATAGTCTTATGTGCCTTTTCTCATAATTGTAGTTCCGATACGCAGCGCTGCGACTCCACCCTGAGCCCCTGAAATTCACCCCGGCCACCCCGAATCGAAGTTCCGCAGCCTGATCCGGATGAGGCAGCCCTTCGCCATCAAGCCGCCCCCCTGATCGGCGGCTATCCCGCCCCTGACAACGACCGCACAACCTTGCGCCCGCACTGCTCCGTCACGCACCTGCTGATGGAATGAGAGCGAACGGCGCGGCGCGGACCTCGTAGCCGCGCTGGTGAAAGCGCGGGCACGCTTGGAAGAGGAGATCAGCGCACGCTTTGACCAGCGCGGCTCCGGGTGTGCGTGACGTTGTGCCAGGGCAGCACGCACCTCGTGACGAAGCACTTACGGCCCGACGCGGACGAGGGAGAGCCATCCCGGTCGGGGGTTCGTGAGCCGCGGGAACTGCCCTCGACCTCGCCACCCTCCGAAAGGCCATCCCCCAGACAGACTCAGATTTGCGTAAAGGACCGCCCGCCCCATGCCGATCCATTCTATACACCTCGGGAAAAGGAGCCGACTCCGAAACTCGGTGGCACGAGCACTGCTAAATAACCCTTATCACCATGCTTACCCTCAGTACTAATATTTCTCATCATGCCGAGGATACCGCCAGAGCGCTCCGGGCAGCGGAAGGCTACGTTTACTTGGGACTCTATAAAGAGGGGCTGAAGGAACTCGACCAACTCCACGACTGCGAGCAGGAGGAGCGGGACGTCCTGATTGCCCGGGTCCGGATTCTCCTTCACATGGAACGATGGACCCGCGCGGCGCGCCTCTCCGCAAAGGCAGGTTGCCTCTATCACGAAGAGGACGAATTCACGGTGCAGAGGGCCTTCGCGCTGCACAAGATGCGGAAAGCCGAGGAGGCCGCCCGGGTGCTGCTCGAGGCGCCGGACTGGATTCGCCGGACGGGGATCCTGCATTACAATCTCGCGTGCTACGAGGCGCGGTGGGGAAATCTCCAAGTCGCCCGGCAGTGCGTGCAGACCGCCATCAAGCTGAATTCGGCAATCAAGAAGAACGCCCGGCAGGATCCCGATCTCGCGGAACTCTGGAACTGACCGGGCACCCCGAACGGCGGCCCGTCCACACCGGACTCAACCCGCCGGAACGACGAATTTCTCGACGTATTCCCGCAGCGCTTCCTTCCACGGCCGGGGCCTCAGCCCCGTGAGCCGCGTGAGTTTCTCCGTGGACATCGTCGAGTAAGGCGAGCGCTTTGCGACGAAGAGTTTCAGGTCCGCCATGCGCAGCGGGCCGACCGTCCGCGCCTTGAGCGGCATGCCGGCGGCGAGCGCGCAATCCACGGCGAACTGCGCGTACTCCTGCCACGTGCATTCGCCGCCATTGCACACATGGAGCACTCCGCCTGCGGGCACGTCGAAAAGGAAAGGACGGAGCAGCTTCGACGCATCGAGCGTGTAAGTCGGCACCGCGACCTTGTCGGAAACCGCCTCCACTTTTTCATCCGTCTGCGCCCGCTTGAGCATCTGATCCACGAAACTCGGCCGATCCGGCCCGAAGACCCACGAGACCCGGACGACCAGATGCCGGTCCGACACCTCCAGCAGCGCCAGCTCCCCTGCCCTCTTGGATTCCCCGTAACGGCTGATCGGCACCACTTCATCCTCCTCGGTGTAAGGCGTCCGCTTCGCCCCGTCGAAAACGTAATCGGTGCTGACGTGAATGCAGCGCGCCCCTTTTCGCGAGCAGATCTCCGCGAGGGTCCGCACCGCATGGGCGTTGATCTGCATCGCCTCCTCGAAATGCGCCTCACAGCGATCCACGTTGGTCTGCGCGGCGCAATTGACCATGACACCGAACTCCAGCGGCTCCAGTGCGGCATGGATCTGCTCCGGGCTGGCAAGATCCACCTGCTGCCGCGCAAAACCAATCACGTCCTCGCCTGCATTCCTCCACTCGCGGACCAGCGCAGCGCCGAGCCGCCCGCCCGCGCCCATCACCACGATTCGCCGGCTCACGGCTTTTTCTTCAACGGTTCCCACCACGCGCGATTGGCGACGTACCAGGCCACGGTCTCGCGGATGCCCTGCTCCGGACGATGCCTCGGAGTCCAGCCCAGCTCACGCTGATTCCTTCCCGAAACAATCGCATACCGGCGATCGTGGCCGAGCCGATCCTCGACGAATCGGATCAGCGACTCCGG
>JBEBGK010000292.1:0-5320 GCA_040081515.1 Chthoniobacteraceae bacterium | reverse complement strand
GTGCGTGGAGCGTCGTCTGGCAGACGAATGCGCACAGGGTTGGTTTCAAGAGTCGGCGAATCACAGAGGTCAGGGTATTCGGAGCGCGATGCCTGCCAAGTGCCAAGAGGGCGGGCGACCGGGGCGACATTTCAAACAAGGAAGCGGGGGCTCTGCGACATGAATTTCCGCGGGTTTCCAAAGATGACGGCATCCGCGCGCTCCGCGGTCCAGCCGCGCCTTTTCATCTCCACCGCGGTTCTCGGCACGGCGAGCGGGACGCTGATTCCCCAGTCGCATGCGGAATTCATCCAGATGCGCTCGGTGCCGTAATTCTCGAGGATGTCGATGGCGCGCGCCGGCGTGCACTTGGATTCCGGATACAGCGTCATGCCGGCCCACATGCCCGTATCGAGCACCATCTCCACCGTGTGCTCCTCGACGTGATCGATGATGACGCGCTCGGGCCGGATGCGCCGGTCGCTCCGGAGCACGTCGAGAATGAGGCGGGTGCCCTTGAGCTTGTCCTCGAGGTGCGGCGTGTGAACGAGAATGAGTTGATCGTGCCGCGCGGCGAGGTCCACGTGCTTTTCGAGCACCTTGAGCTCGTTGCGGGTGTTTTTGTTCAGGCCGATCTCGCCGATGCCGAGCACGGTCGGGCGCTGGAGGAATTCCGGGATGATCGAAAGCACCTCGTCGGCGAGCTTGGTGTCCTCGGCTTCCTTCGGATTGATGCAGAGCCAGCAGTAATGCGGGAGGCCGAACTTCGCGGCGCGCTTCGGCTCATAATCCGTGAGCTGGCAGAAGTAGTCGTAGAATCCCTGCACGCCGCTGCGATCGAATCCCGCCCAGAAAGCCGGCTCGCAAACCGCCATGCAACCGGCCGTGACCATCGCCTGGTAATCGTCGGTCACGCGGCTGACCATGTGGCCGTGGGGTTCGATGTAGCGCATGGGTGGCGTCAGTTTGCCTTGCCGGGCCACGCCCCGACGGCGCCTTTGCCGGGCGATTTCTCGATGGGCTCGACGGTCGGGTCGGAGAGGGAAAGCAGCACCGCTTTCGCGCGGGCGGGCGTGTCGCCGCCCAGTTCCTTCAGCGCCTCCCGGAGCGCGGCGAGCCGGAAATCCGCGTCGCCCGTGCCGCGATCCACGCGGTCGAGAAATGCGGCGATGTCGATGAGCTTCGCCCGCGCATCCATGAAATAGAGATCCAGCAGTTCGTTGCGGGTCATCGGTGGTGGGGCAATTTGCGCGATTTGTGCCTACAGGCAAGAGGGGCGGCGCGCCCAGGCACGCCGCCCCTCCGGAACATCAAACAAAGTGATCGCCGGGCCTAGTCGTCGGACTTGAATTTCTTGTGACCGTCCTCCTTCTGGCCGTTGAGCTTGTCCATGACTGCCTTTGCGTCATCCATCTTTCCGCCTTCGATCGCGGCCTTGAGGGCGTCGAGATTCTTGCCGACCTCTTCCATGGAAGCCTTGAAGTCGGCGAGATACTTCGCCTTCTCGGCAGCCGGTACGTCCTTGGTCGTGGCAGGCTCGTACTTGATGGCGGCAGCGCAGGCGGTCTTGGCGTCCGCGATCTTTGCGAGATTGGCGTCCTTCTGCGAGGCGTCCGCAAGGTTCCGGTTCACGGCCTTGAGCGCCTTGCTCAGTTTCTCCATTTCCTTGGTCATGGGCGTGTCTTCCTCGGAATAGGCGGGAACGACGAGCGCGCACGCGGCGAGCAGGGTGAGCAGGTGTTTGAATTTCATGTGGATTTTCTTTTTTGGTTTTGGTTTGCGAATCCCCAACCGTCCAGTGGGGTGGCGGATTCGGGAGTATTGACGGGAGATCCCGGGCTTTAGTCAAAGTTTCTTTCTTTCGCGTGCGGGCAGGTGTCCTGCAGCCGGCCGCGGGAACGATTTCAAAACAGTGTATAGATGAATGGCGCGGCTCCCGGGGAAACCACGGCAAGCGCGATCAGCAAGCCGAAGGCGAGCAGCATGATCAGGATCGGAAGCAGCCACCATTTCTTGTTCTGGCGGAGCAGCCCGAGGAGTTCGCGGACGAGGCCCGCGGGCCGGGCCCTGGCGGCCTTCTCGAAATCGTCCGGGGCATCGTTCATCGCATCAATACTGCCGGAAGATCCGTTCCGCGTCGTCTGCTTTTGTCGTGGCTTTCCAGTACGTTTTGCAGTCGCGGTCCATGCGTCTCTCGAGGGGATCGCGGCCTGCGAGCCGGAGCAGCAGGCCGACCGGCGTGATGACGAGGAAATAGATCGCCGCCGCGGTGGCGTTGCTCACGATGAACCCGGCGCAGCAACCGAGCCCGTGCCAGAGGATGTAGAAAGGCCTCGCGATCTGTGGAACCAGCCACAGCACCGCGCCCGTCGCGGCGCCGATGCCACCGAGCCAGAACGCCCATGCCGGCCACCCGTTCATGCCACCGAGAACGGCCGCGACGACCGGCAGGCCGATGGCGATGCTGCGCGCGAAAAGCCGCCTCTCTGCGATGCCCGGCTTCCAGTTGACCTCGCGAAATGGATTCAGCATGGCGCGATCAATCCGGCTGGAAGCTCTCCGCGTACGCCTGGCGTGCGGCGGCGGGCAGTTGCGCCTGATCCTCCTTCCGGAGCACGCAGTCCTCGAGCACGAGCAGATCCATTTCGCACGCCATGAAGCACCGGAAGGCGTCGGCGGGCGAGCACACGATGGGTTCTCCGCGGATGTTGAAGCTGGTGTTCACGAGCACGCCGCAGCCCGTCTGGCGCTTGAACTCGCGAATCAGCCGTTCGTAGCGGCCGTTGCGCTCCCCGGTCACGGTTTGGATGCGCGCGGAAAAGTCCACATGCGTGACGGCGGGCAGCGCGCTGCGCGGGACGCTGACTCTTTTCCGCAGATCGGGATCGCGCATCAGCGCGCGTTGTCGGTCGTCGGGGAGCGTTCTCTTTTCCTCGCGAACAGGCGCCACGAGCAGCATGTACGGCGATTCGCGGTCGAGTTCGAACCAGCCGGCGGCGTCCTCCGCGAGGCAACTCGGCGCGAACGGGCGGAAACTTTCCCGGAACTTCGTCCGGAGGTTCATGCGGGACTGCATCCCCGGGTCGCGTGGATCGCCGAGGATGCTCCGCGCTCCGAGCGCGCGCGGGCCGAACTCCATGCGGCCGTGAAACCAGCCGACGATTTTTCCCCCGGCCAGTTCGGTTGCGATGTCGCGCAGCAACGCATGCTCGTCGGCGTAGTGGCGATAAACCGCGCCCTGCGCGTCGAGAAATGCGCGGATCTCCGCGTCGCTGAACGCGGGGCCGAGAAGCGAGCCCTTGAGCGAATCGGTTTTGCGAGGGGTGCGCGGTGCGCGGAGCATCTGATGCGACACAAAGAGCGCGGCGCCGAGCGCGCCGCCGGCATCACCGGCGGCCGGTGGGACCCAGATGTCCACGAACGGGCCTTCGCGGAGCAGCACGCCGTTGGCCACACAGTTCAGCGCCACGCCGCCCGCGAGGCAGAGACGCCTGGCACCTGTGAGCTCCCGGGCTTGGCGCGCCATCCGGAGCACGATGTCCTCGGTCACCTTCTGGATGCTCGCGGCGAGATCCATTTCGCGCTGGGTGATCGTTTCCTCCGGTTTGCGCGGAGGCCCGCCGAACAACCGGTGAAAGAGCGGACCGGTCATGGTCAGCCCGGATGCGTAGTTGAAGTAACGCATGTCCAGCCGGAAGGAGCCGTCCGGTTTGAGGTCCATGAGTTTCCCGCGGATGAGATCCGCGTGGCGCGGTTCGCCGTAGGGCGCGAGGCCCATGAGCTTGTACTCGCCGGAGTTCACCCTGAATCCGCAATAGGAGGTGAACGCGGAGTAGAGCAGGCCGAGCGAATGGGGAAAGTGCAGCGTCTTCAGCAGCTCGATCGTGCCTCCGCGCCCCATCCCGATGCTGGCGGTGTCCCATTCACCGACGCCGTCGAGCGTCAGGATCGCGGCTTCCTCGAATGGCGACGGAAAAAAGGCGCATGCCGCGTGGCTTTGGTGATGCGAGGTGAATGCGATCCTTTTCCGGTAGGCACCGCCGAGCGCCCGGCTGATTTCCCGCGGGAGGTGAAGCTTGCGTCTCAGCCAGAGCGGCATCGCCAGCAGGAACGACCGCAATCCGGCGGGCGCGCATGCGACATACGTTTCGAGCAGGCGGTCGAACTTCAGCAGCGGCTTGTCGTAGAAGACGACATAGTCCACGCCGCCCGGTTTCAGGCCCGCTTCCCGCAGGCAGTATTCGACTGCGTACGAAGGGAATTCCGCGTCGTGCTTGATTCGCGTGAACCGCTCCTCCTGCGCGGCGGCCACGATTTCACCATCCACGACGAGCGCCGCGGCGCTGTCGTGGTAATAGGCGGAGATTCCGAGAACGCTGCGGGACATCGGCGTGGCAGAGTCTCGATTCAATGCGCGGGCTCAGTGCCGGGATGCGCGCGGATCGGGGTTCATTTGGATCCGGCTGGAGGCGCCGGCTGGAGTGCGGCGGCCGCCTTTTGAAGCGCCTGGAGATCGAGTTGCTCACCCAGCACTCCCATGACCTCGGGGATGTTGCAGCCGAGCCGGGCCGCCTTTTCGTAATACGCGATCGCCTCGGGCGCGTTGCCCGAATGCTTCCGGTGCAGCGCGTGGTAGGCCCAGACGGTGCCCGAGTTCGGGTCGAGTTCGGCCGCACGGGCGAGATGGACCGCTGCTTCATCGAAACGCGCCATCCGCTGGAGCGTCCACGCGGTCATGAGTTGAAGACGGACATCCTGGGGAAAAAGCGCGAGGCCGTCGGAATATCCCCGAAGCGCGGCGCTGAGCAGGGACGCCTGGTCGGATGGCGACTCTGCGCGCGGCAGGAGGAGGCGGTTCGCCTCGCCGATGTAGTAGTGGAGTTCCGGATTTCGGGTTCCCCATCGGACGGCCTGTTCGGTGTCCACGAGCGCCTCTGAAGCCTTTCCCTGCACCAGTTTGGTCCGCGCTCTTTCGACGGAAAGTTCGCCCGGCAGCTTCGGCGCGCCGACCGCGATCATCCACGCGCCGAGGACGGGCGGAAGCAGTCCTGGGAGCCACGCCCACCATCGCGCCGGCGTTTCGTCCGAGTGCGTCGAGCGCGTCGCGATCATCCCGAAAATGAGCGCGATGAGGAGCGCGTTTGCCGGGATGTGCAGATTGAAGTCCATCACCGAATGCACGAGAAAGGCGACGAGCGCGCTCAGGCAGCCAAGCTGGAGCGCAAGCGAGTTTCGATCGGCGGCAAGCAGGCGGTGGCGTCCCAGCCGGTCGATCATCCGGTGCCATCGGCGCCATCCATGCCGGAGGTGGAGCCCGATGAAGATGACGAAAAGCGCAAGG
>JBEBGK010000291.1:0-5323 GCA_040081515.1 Chthoniobacteraceae bacterium | reverse complement strand
GGCCTGGAAGGCAAGCACCAGCATGTCGCAAAGGAGCCGGATGTGCTCGGCGTAATCGGCCGGGATGCCCTGCGGGGCCTTTGCGCCGCCGGGGACGGGCACGGACGGCATCTGCGAGAGGCGCTGCGTGCGCTGCTCGATTTCCCGGATGGATGTGAAGTACTCGCCCAGCTTCTGGCGGTCGCTGGAGCTGATGCGCGACGCGAGGGCGCGCGTGTCTTCGCGGATGAAATCGAGAACGCTCTTGCGCGAGGCGTCGCGGTGGGCGCGTTCGGCCGAGCCGGCGGATCCGAACAGGCGATCGAACACCATCTTTGGGTTCACCTCTTTCGGCAGCGGCTGCGTGGGCGTCTTCCACGACATCGTCGAGCTGTAAACGCACGAGTAACCGGAATCGCAGTTGCCCGCCATGGCGCTCGGCTCGCAGCCGATCTCGAGCGAAGCCAGGCGGGTCTGATCCCCGATGCGGGACGCCGCGAGCTGATCCACGGAAACGCTCGCGCGGATGTCCGTGCCGTCTGTTTTCCGCGGCTGCGCCCCGGTGAGAAATGCGGCCATCGCGCGGGCATGATCGCCGCCGCCGTCACCGTGGGGCCTCGCCTTGTCGGCGGTGAGTCCCGAGAGGACGAGGAGATCGTCCTTTACCGGCTCGAGCGCGGAAAGAATGGAGGGCAGCCCTCCGAGGCGGCCTTCCGCCGAAGGCGTCCAGTTCGGCATGTCCTTGCCGTTTGGAACGTAAATAAACGCCATGCGATTTGGCGCGGTGCGTTTGCCGGGGGCGCCGGCTGCCCACGAGGTAAGGCTGCCCATGGATTCGAGCCATGGCAGGGCGATCATCGTGCCGAGTCCGCGCAGGACGGTTCGGCGTGAGAGCGGTGTGGAGTGCATCGGTGCGGGGAGTTTATGCGGATCGGGCGAAATCGAAAGTGCTCACTTTGCCGCCGCCTCCGGCTCCGCCTGCGACGTCCCTCGACGCATGAGAAACGCCGGGCTCTTCACGATGCCGGCGACCAGCGCGGAGAAGCGGTAATCGCCCTTCTCCAACGAGGCCACGATGCCGTCGATCACCGGCTCGTCGTAGTAGTCGAGCCCGCGGCCGAGGGCGTAGATGAACATCTTCTCCGTGATGCAACGGGCGAACTCCTGCCGGCGGCTGCGGAGCAGTGCCTTCATATCGGTGAGCCCGTTCACCGTGCGTCCGCTGGCGAGCGTGCCCGTGGTGTCGATCGGGGCGCCAGTTTCATCGCGATCGCGCCACTGGCCGATGCCGTTGAAATTCTCGAGCGCAAACCCAAACGCATCCATCTTCGCGTGGCAGTTTGCACATTCCGGATCGGCGCGGTGCTGTTCGAGCTTCTGGCGGAACGTGCCCGTGAGTTCCTTCCGCCCGGCGTCGTCGAGCGAGGGCGTGTTCGGGGGAGGCGCGGGCGGAGGCGCGCCGAGGACCTGCTCGAGGATCCATTTGCCGCGCTTGACCGGCGACGTGCGCGTGGGGTTCGAAGTGACGGTGAGGATGCTGGCCTGCGTGAGCAATCCGCCGCGCGAAGTGCCGGCCAGCGAAACGCGCTTCCATTCACCTCGCTGGATGTCGCCGGTGGATTTCATGCCGTAGAGCTCGGCGAGCTGGCGGTTCACCCATGTGAATTCGCCGTCGAGCATGTCCAGAATGCTGCGGTCCGTGCGCACGATCTCCCCGACGAAGCGCCGGGTTTCCTCGAGCATCGCCTCGCGCAGCTCGGGCCGCCATTTCTGGAAGGTCTTCGGATCGGAGTTATGGCCGGCGAGCCTGCCGAGCTGGAGCCATTGGAGCGCAAAGTTCTCCACGAGCGCGCCGGCGCGCGGGTCCTGCAACATGCGCTGGATCTGCGCCTCGAGATTCGCAGCTTGCGCGAGGCGGCGAGCCGGAGCAGCTCATCGTCCGGGCACGAGCTCCACAGGAAGTAAGAGAGGCGCGTGGCGAGGTGAAAATCGTTGATCGCGTGGGGCTCCGGGTTCTTCGGTTCGTCGTCGGGCTCGAGACGGAAGATGAACTTCGGCGAGGCGAGGATGGCGCTGACTGCGCGGCGCATCGCCTCTTCCCAAGAATCGTTGTGACCCATTGCATAGGCGACCAGGCCGGCGAGGCGGTCCAGTTCCTCCGCGGTGATCGGTCGGCGCCATGCGCGGACCGCGAATCGCAGCAACACCTCG
Organism: Chthoniobacteraceae bacterium; assembly: GCA_040081515.1. Lineage (GTDB taxonomy): Bacteria > Verrucomicrobiota > Verrucomicrobiia > Chthoniobacterales > Chthoniobacteraceae > SXWH01. Next base: position 3,133 of record JBEBGK010000291.1, on the reverse strand, counting down.
CGGGTCTGCTCCGCCTGCGACTTTCCGGGTGTGAATACCATCAGCGTTTTCGTCGCCGAAGTGCGCGTGTCGAGCGGGCCTTCATACTCCAGCCACTCGACATGGAGAGTCGGCACGGGCTCGCCCGGCGGCGGCTTCAGAGCCGCCAGCGCAATCCGCTCGATGCCGGCGATCCGCGGTATCTTCGCCTCGATCACGACAGCCCCCTTTTCGTCCCTCGCCGCGACGTCGGCGGTCTTCAGGATGATGCAGCGTTTCACCGCCGGGAGGGCCGCTCCGTCGAGCTTCGCAATTTCGGCATCGGGCGAAGGCCTTGCGATTCCCTGGCCGGAAACCAGCAGCGCCACACGGACGGGTTTTCCGGAGGGCGATGTCGCGAAAAGCCGGGCACGCACGATGTATTCGCCATCGGCCGTGATGCGCGCCGGAGTGTTCAGCGGTCCGGACAGGATGATTTCCCGCTGTGTCGCGCAGATCGGGCGGAAGCGATCCTGCGGCACGTGCGGTGAGGCCGGTTCGCAATATTTGCCCGCCATGGTCCGCTTTGGCGGCTTCGCCGCGCTGAGCGGGATGGCCTGCTCGGCGATGAGGTCCGCGGCGTCGAGGTAACGCTCCATGAGCACCGGCGAGACGGTGAGCACGTCGGCGATGTTGTCGAAACCGTGCCCCACATCGTCGCTCGGGAAATCGTCCGCGGGCCGGAAGTCGATCTTCAGCAGATCGCGGATGGTGTTGTTGTATTCCGCGCGGTTCAGGCGGCGCACCGTGAGGCGTCCGGGGTCCGGCCTGGCGGTGTCTGCCCGGGCGAAGATGGCCTTCACCGAGGCGAGGAACTGCTGACGCTCCTCCGCGGTCGGCTGCTTCCTGTCCTCGGGCGGCATGTCGCCCGACTGCACATTCGCGATCACATCGCGCCAGCGTTTCCGGGCGCGGAGCAAGGAGGCGTCGTCGCGGAACTCATGCAGCGCGAGGTCACCCTTCTGCTTTTCCTTCCCGTGACATGCGACGCAGTGCTTCTCGAGAAAAGGGATGCCAGCCTCCGCAAAGGAAGGCGCCGCCGCGAGCGCGGTGCCAGCCGGCGGGACCAGTGCGAGAGCGGCGAGGATGGCGTGGCGCGATCTAAGCATTGGTGGACAGATAATCCGCGAATGCCGCACGCTCAAGTGCTGTGGCTGCGCCTTTCAAAGCGCGGGCTGCTCCGGCTGGTTGCGAACTGACCCGGGGGAAGCATGCCCGCGCTCTCACGAACGCGGCTACGGGCGTCGGCGGTGGCACATCAGCCGCACAGCTATGGCGCGTGGCCCTTGCGCGTCGTCAGCGTCCTTTCAAAATCGCCTGCCGGTCTTGCTCGGAGATCGACGGTGAGCTCTGGAGCCACTCGATGGCGGTGGCGGGGCTTTCTGCAAACCATGCGCCGAGCGTGCCCCGCAGGGCTTGGATGCGCCTTTCGCTGTTGCCGATCGTCAGCGCCCAATCGTTGGCCACCGCAGGATTCTCTCCGCTCGCCTTGCGGACGTATGCGGCGATCGCGACGTCGCGGTCTTTTCCCGGCGTGAGTCCGTCGAGCCATTTTGCGCCCTCGGTGGGCTTCTTCTCGCCCATGAATTCGCCAAGCAGCGCATAGGCTTCTTCGCGTGCCTCCGGCTGGAGAAGTGTGGCAGCCCAGCGCGTTGCCGCTGCAGGATTCTCTTCTGAAAGTCTATGCGCCAAGGCTTTGGCGGTGCCTTCGACGAAAGGCGAATCCGCTGCGGCCTGTGAGAGTTTTTCGGCGGCTTTCTTCGGCTCGGCATTGGCAAACTGCGGCCATGCGGCCTTGAGTGCCTCGGCGCGCATTTTCTCATCCGGGAGTTCCTCGGCCCATTGAAAGGCCGCGCTGGCGTTCTGATTCGTCCATCGCTGGATTGCGGACTTCATGTTCACGCCGTAGCCGAGTTCGGCGAGCCTGCGCACAGTCTTCTCCATGTCGCGGTTGTCTGTCCCTTCGGCGAGAGCACCAGCCAAGGCGTCGGTTTTCAGCAACTCCGGCGCGTGCGTCTCTGCCATCGCGATGGCCTCATCGATGTCGCGCCGTGCGACCGTGATGAGGATGGCCTTGATGCCGCGCTCCCGATCCTCCTTTTCCTTCAGCGACTTCACCCAGCCGATCGCACCGATGGGATCCCTCGCCGCCCAACCTCCGAGCACCAGATCCATTTCGGAGGGGCCGATCCATGCCCTGCCGAGTTTATCGTGCTCCTGAAGATAGTCGCCGAAGGCTTTCGGATCAATGTCCGCCCAGCGCGCCATTGCCAGCATGGCGTAGATTTCCGCCTCGTCGCCAAGTTCGTCCTTCTTGTTCTGGATGATGGTGAGCGCGAGGGGGAAATCCTCCGGCCCGAGCTGGTCCGTGAGTTTGATCGTGAAGCGCGCAGCGTGGACGATGTCCGGCTCGCGGCCGATGGCGGCGATGGAGGCATGCAGCTTTTCCTTCGTCCACTTTCCGTGCCGGCTGGCGAGCTGCTCCTCGATGGTGCCTGCCTTACCTCCTGCAATCGTAGAGTCCGCGCCTGAATTGGCAGCGGCCGCGCGGTGCGTGGCGGCTTCGTCGCGGGAAGTTGCAGTGCCCTTTCCGCCGACACGCAATCCACCGCCCATCGTGTAGCCGAGCATCCATGCGAGCAGTGCTGCGGCGCTGCCGATGAGGACGCGAGTCCGGGGAGTCATGGGGGACTTGTAGCGGACTCGCAAGAGGCATCAAGCAGCGGGAGACGCGACAGCAAAGTAGCGAGTAGGCGAGGTTCGTAACCTCGCGCGGGCAAGCAAAGCGAGGCGCCGGCGTGTGCGTGCGACTCGCATGCAAGCCACAAAAAACAGCCGACACGCCGCCCGCGCCCGTCCCGCCGCGCGAGGTTGCAAACCTCGCCTACTTTGCTTGCTCGGGGAAAAGCGCGAGGATGGATTTTTCGTTCGCGCGGCAGCGGCCGCGCTCGGTGATGAGGCCGGTGACGAGCCGCGCGGGGGTGACGTCGAAGCCGTAGTTGGCCGCGGGACTGTCGGGCGGGGCGATGAGAACTTCGGCGTGGCGTCCGGTTTTGCCATTGGGACCGACGAGCAGGCCGTCGGCGAATTTCACCTCCCCGGAGCCGCGTTCCTC
>JBEBGK010000290.1:0-5325 GCA_040081515.1 Chthoniobacteraceae bacterium | reverse complement strand
GTCTGGGACAAAGGTTGATGCACGTGATCGAGCAACGCGCGCTCCAGCATGGCGCAGCGGAACTCGCGCTCGATACCGCCGAGGGTGCGACACATCTCGTGCGCTGGTATGAGCGGCTGGGCTTTCGTTTCATTCAGCATGTCTCGTGGGATGAGACGAACTACCGCAGCGTGGTGATGTCGAAACGATTGCCCGATCCCAATCCGTGGCTGCGCATCCCGCTCGGCGACTACGAAGGGCACATGTCCATGCCGTCTGTCGCGCAGTCGCAGTTACTCGCCACGACGTTGCACCGCGTCGTCACCCGCTTTCAGCCGCGCTCGCTGGCGATACTCGGCGCGGCGGGAGGCAACGGTTTGGAGCAAGTTGATTCCGCCATCGTGCGGCGGGTCGTCGCGGTGGACTTGAACCCCGACTATCTGCGGGTCTGCACCAGCCGGCACGCCGCGTCCTTCGCAGAGTTTCAGCCGATCCCGCACGATTTGTCGCAGGGCCCGCCCGCCATTGCGCCGGTCGAGTGCATCTTCGCCGGCCTCGTGCTGGAGTATTTGCACGTGGATTTATTTTGCTCCTACCTGCCGCCGCTTCTTACCGACAGCAGCGTCTTCGCCACCGTGCTGCAACTGCCGTCCGATGACCATCCCGAGGTCAGCGTCTCTCCGTTTTCCAGCCTCACGCAGCTTCAACCGGCCTTTTCCTTCGTCAGCCCGACCCGGCTGCACGATTCGCTCACTGCCCGTGGCTTTTCGCAGGTCGCGGAGGAACTCCTCCAGCTTCACACTGGCAAGTCCTTCTGCTTTGCCGCATACCAGCTCACGAAATCGTCCGACCAGCGTCCATGAACGCGAACGCCATCCGAATCCGCCGCGCCACTGCTGACCCGGCACTCGCCGAGGCCCTGGCCGATGTGACGCTCGACTGCGTCGAGGCCGGCGCATCCATCGGCTTCATGCACCCACTGCCGCGCGCCAAGGCAGTTGCTTTTTGGGAGGGTGTATTGGCGAGTGCCGTGCGCGGAGAGCGCATTGTGCTGGTGGCCGAGGATGTGGATTCCGGCACCATCGTCGGCACGGTGCAACTCGTCTTGACCATGCCCGACAACCAGCCGCACCGCGCCGACGTGGCCAAGATGCAGGTGCATCGCCGCGCCCGCCGCCGTGGCGTTGGCACCGCACTGATGCAGGCCGTTGAGGCCGAAGCGAGCGAGGCCGGCAGGACGCTGCTGGTGCTGGATACCGTCACCGGCAGCGACGCCGAGCGTTTGTATGCGCGCCTTGGCTGGCAGCGCTGCGGCGTAATTCCGAGCTACGCACTCTGGCCGCGAGGCGGGCTGTGCAGCACCACGGTTTTCTATCGCGAACTGTCCGCAGAGCCATGACGCCATTCAACTAACCCGAAATGCCTGACGACCGCATGAACATCCACGTTCGAGACGCAACCGAAACCGACCTGCCGGCCATCGTGGACATCTACAACCAGTCCATTCCGGGCGCTTGGTCCACCGCCGACACCAAGCCCGTGACCGTGGCCGAGCGCATCGAGTGGTTCCGCAAGCACGACCCGGCCAGGCGCCCGCTGTGGCTGGCCGAGGTGGACGGCCAGATCGTCGCGTGGATCGGCCTCACGTCCTTCTACGCCGGTCGCCCGGCGTACGACGCAACCGCCGAGGTCAGCCTCTACATCGCCACTGCATTTCAGCGGCGCGGGATCGGCATGTTTCTAAAGCGACGCATGATCGAGCATTGCCCGCGTCTCGGCGTCACCACGCTCGTGAGCATGCACTTCGATCACAACGAGGCGACGCGACGCATCAACGAGCGTCTTGGCTTTCAGCAAGTCGGGCATCTTCCCGAGATTGCCGTCGTCAACGGCCAACCGCGCGGCTTGCTCATCTCGCTGCTCCGCATCCCGCCGCCAACTCCGAAATGACCGCAACGCCTAACTTCGGTCGCAAGACGCACTCCACCGCGATGACATTCCGACCAGCAACCGTTGACGATTGCTCGCGGCTGGCAGAGTTGAATCACCAGCTCATCCGCGACGAGGGGCATCGCAACCGCATGATCGTGGCCGAGCTGGAGCAGCGGATGCGCGGCTGGCTGGCTGGCGAGTATCGGGCGGTGATTTACGAAGACGGCGGGGAGGTGGTCGCCTACGCCCTCTTCCGCGAGCAGTCGGAGGAGATTCATCTGCGGCAGCTTTTTGTCGTCCGCCACCGTCGCAGGCAGGGGATTGGCCGTCGCGCGGTGGAGATTCTGCGCACTCAGGTCTGGCCCAAGACCAAGCGGCTGACGGTGGACGTGCTGGTCGCCAACGAGAGCGGAGTCGCATTCTGGAGAGAGGTGGGATACACGGACTATTGTCTGACGCTCGAGATTCCACCCGACAGTCCGACGTGCGCCTGATGCCAGTTGAACGAGCACGCCCTTTCAAATGTCCGCCAATCCACCAGCCGCGATTCGCCGGGCCGAGCTGACCGATGCGCCGGCCATTGCCGAGATTTACAACGAGGCGATTCTCACGACGACGGCCACGTTTGATACCGAGCCGAAGAGCGTGGAAGAGCGTGCCCAGTGGTTGCAGTCGCACGACGAGCGGCATCCGGTCCTGGTGGCGGTGGTGGATGGCCGGGTGACGGGCTGGGCGTCGCTGACGCGCTGGTCCGAGCGCCGCGCTTACGATGACACCGCCGAGACGTCCTTCTACGTTCACTCGACGCATCGCGGACGCGGCATCGGTCGCCAGCTCAAGGACGCGATCATCGCGGAGGCACGCCGGCTGGGATATCACACGCTCATCGCGCGCGTGGCTGAGGGCAGCGGGGAAAGCATCCATCTCAATGAGAGCGCCGGCTTTGTCCACGTCGGCACGCTCAAGGAGGTGGGACGCAAGTTCGGCCGTCGCCTGGATGTGCACATCATGCAGAAGATGTTGGATTGATCATGACCGGCTTCGCTGACTCCTCGCGCACACCATGAACAAAGCCTCACTCGCCGAAAAATTCGCGCTCATCACCGAGCACTGGCGGCCCAAGGTGGTCGCCGAGGTGAACGGGCAGGAGCTGAAACTCGTGAAGTTCTCCGGCGTCTTTCCGTGGCATCATCACGAGCATGAGGACGAGTTGTTTCTCGTCTGGCGCGGGCAGATGGTGATCGAGTTTCGCGACCGTAGCGTGGTGCTGGATGCGGGCGAACTTTGTGTCGTGCCGCGCGGCGTCGAGCATCGCACGATGGCCGATAGCGAGGCCGAGGTCTTGGTCTTCGAGCCGGCGGCGACACGCAACACTGGCAATGTCGTTGACGAGGTTTTCACCGCTCCGAACGGAGTTCCGAAATGAACGAACTCTGCGAACGTTCTTCAATTTCAGGAAACATCATGCACCCACATCCCAACAACACAGCAACATCAACACACCATGACAAACTCCGAAAAGACCACACTCCTGAAGACCAACACACTTTGCTGGTTCGCGGCGATCGCGTTGCCCGCGATCCTGCACTTCGCCCTCGCATCCACCGGGTTTCCGTGGCCGGTCATTCTTCCGCTGCTGCTGATCGGCCCCATGCTGGCCTCCAACAAAATCCTGACCCGAGCCATCGGGGACACCACGGATGATTCGAATCGGAGATAATCCAAAAAATCTTCGGGGGGTTTCAGCGTCGCTGTCGTGATACGGGATGAAGCCCATCAAATCCAACTCTTCACTATGAAACTGCATTCACTCATATCGGCTGTCGTGCTCGGCATGGCGGTTCTCGTTCAGGCACAGACCAGCCCCGCTCCTCAAGCATCCAGACCGGCACTCAAGTTCACTGATGAAAGCGGCACCCTCATCACCGACACTTTGATCCTCAAGGCCGGGCCTTTGACGGAAGTCGTCGCTCAAGTGGAGCGGCAGGTGAAAGAAAACCCGAAGCAGCCGAACGGGTTCCTGCCAAACCTCGTCTATGCCAAGGACATCCGCGATGCCGTTGTGCCGGGCGATCTGATCCTGCGAGGCGTCACACCGGTGCAGGCGCTGGCACTGGTGGCGGCGGCAGCGGATTGCACGTTCCGGCCGATCTTTGCTCCAGATGAGAAGGCTGGTCAGAAAACGGTGATCATCGGCTATCGTATCGAGTCGCCGAGTGCGGGCAATGTGTCTGGCTATGCGATGCCGAGGCCAGCGATATCTGGGCTATCTGGCATGGCTGAGGAAGGATCGGCCGGGGGTATCGGCATCACGCTCACAAAAACTGAGGGCGGCGTTGCGGTGGGACACGCCAGCCCTGGCTCGCCAGCTTCTCAAGTTCCAGCCATTCGGCCGGGAAGACTCATTGTGAGTGTCGCCGAAGCAGGGAAGCCGGATGTGGATGTGACCGGTCTCGAACTGGAAAAAGTGATGCAACTGATTCGTGGCCAACCCGGGACGCCAGTGAAAATCACGCTCGCCCCGGACTCGGACAAAGGACTGGCGCGGGAAACGGTTCAGTTGGTGCGCGTCAAGCTCCCGCAGTTGAACACGGTTGGTTCGCCGTTCGGATCCTCTGGTGGATCGAGTGGGCCGTCTGGTTCGTCGAGCGGGTCCTCTCAGGCTCGACCCAAGGTGGAAGTGGTTTACGTCGCTCCTCCCGGAGGGATGTTGCCCGGCATCTCTCTGACCAGGGTGCCCAAAAATTCGTTTCCTGATCATCCGGGCAATCCGCCGGGGATGGCAGTGGAGAACAACCAACCATTCGTCAGGGTCTATGCGATTGGATTTGTCAATTCCGGCTCAGATACGGAGAGACGCGACAAAGTGAAAAGCTTGGATGAACTGATCGGACAAGCCTTGGGCCAGGCTAAACTCAATCCAAATCCAGACATCAACTTTCATGTGAACACAGGCGCACTCATTGCGAAGGCGACCGCCGCGCAGCACGAGATCATCGAACAAGTGGTTCAAGTCATGAAGGAGAACGCAACGCAACCGGCAGCCACGGCCAAGCCCTAGCCGCACAGGCAGACGCCCCCGTGTCACATCAGCCACCAGACTCCAATCCAGCGACACCGTTCCGATTTCTAATGGATCAAGTGGAGCCAGTCACACCAGCGGCGCTTCCGGTCACGGAAGCGTTCGCATTTGGCGATGTGCCACGGCTGACAGCGGCGCTGAAGCGTGGTGACGAAGCGGCCTTTGCGTGGCTGCATGGCGAGTGGAGCGGGCGCATCAATCGCTACTGCTTCGCGCTGGCCGCCGGCGATGAAACCTTCGCAGGCGAGATCGCGCAGGCGACGTGGTTGCGTCTGGCGCGGCATGTCCGTGTGATGAATGACGAGCGTGCGCTGTGGAACTGGATCGCCTGT
>JBEBGK010000289.1:0-5329 GCA_040081515.1 Chthoniobacteraceae bacterium | reverse complement strand
AGACGGGGCAGACGCCGAGCGCGCGTTCACGGGTCGTGATGACGACCTGGCAGGACGGGCACCGAAGCGGGGAGGCGCGCATGGAGTTTCGCCGGAGCTTATGCGGCGACGAATTGCGCGCAATACGCGCCGTCCACGCCGTCGAGCCACGGGCGGATGTGGCGCGTGGTGTGCAGGCGCAGGCCGGGGATCGTGCGGGCGGCCTCGTCGGCGACGAGTTCATTTTCCTCGGGCTCGAGCGAGCAGGTGGAATAGACGAGCGTGCCGCCGGGCTTCAGCAAGCCGGCGCAGCGGCGGAGCAGGGCGAGTTGCTGCGCGGGCATGCGGAGGAAATCCTCCTCGCTCAGCCGCCAGCGCACATCCACACGGCGGCGGATGACGCCGGTGTTGCTGCAAGGCGCATCGACGAGGATGCGGTCGAAGCTGCGCGGCTGCAGTTCGGGAGACTCCTTCATCGTGTCGAGGACGAGTGCCGTGGTGTTGCGCACACCGAGGCGTTCGCAGTTTTCGCGGAGGCGGGCGACGCGGCTTTCCCACATGTCGCAGGCGATGATGCGGCCTTCGTTGCGCATGAGAGCTGCGAGGCAGGTCGTCTTGCCGCCGGGCGCGGCGCAGGCATCGAGCACGATGTCGCCGGGCTGCGGGGCGAGCAGGTCGCAGGCGGCGAGGGTGCTCGGGTCCTGCACATAGCAGAGGCCGTCCGCGAGCCAGTCGTCGGGGATTCGCGGTGTGCGCAGGGCGAGGGGATGAAAGGGGTGCGGCTCGGCGCCGGGCAGTGCGGCGAGGAGTTCGTCGCGGGTGGTCTTGAGGGTGTTGGCGCGGAGGATGACGGGCGCAGGCGTGTTGTTCCATTCGGCGAGCGCGCGTGTGGCGTCGGGGCCGAAATTCGAGGTCCATTTCTCCAGCAGAAAATCGGGATGGCTCCATCGCACGCTGTCGGGCGCGGCGGCGAGCGCTGCGAGGAGAGTGTCGCGCTCGCGATCGGCGCGGCGGAGTATGGCGTTCACGAGGCCGCCGGCGCGGCGCGAGAGGGAGACGGTTTCCTTCACCGCCGCGAAGACTGCGATGCGGGTGTGAAAGAGCTGCTGGAGGCCGAGGCGCAGCACGGCGCGGGTGTCGGCGTCGATTTCGCCGTCGCGCAGGCGGGCGATCAGGAAATCGAGCGTGCTGAGATTCCGCAGGACGCCGTAGAAAAGCTCGGTGACGAGCGCGCGGTCGCGGGCGTCGAGCCGCGAGGCGGCGAGGCGTTCGTGGAGGAGGTCATCGGCGTGGGGCCGGGTGCGCTCCCAATCGACGAGCAGGCGATGCGCGGTCGAGCGTGCGGTGGCAGCCACGGAATCCTTGCCGATGGCCTAGCCGCGGACCTTGGACCTGAGCCCGGCGACCATCTGGCGGACGTGCCAGTATTTCTGCCGCGGCTTGAGTACGGCGAGGCTCACGGGGTAGCTGCCGAGCTTGAGGATCTCGATGGTCACGTAGCGGACGCCCCAGCGGTTCATTTCGCGGCGGCTGCGCTTGTAGATGTCGATGGTGTACCGGCCGACGAGGGCGCTGCCGTAGTCCTCGATGACGTAATCCTCCCCGGTCTCGACGATGCGGAAACGCGTGCCTGCCGGCAGCCAGCTCCAGTCGGCGGCAGCGCTGTGGGTCGGCTTCAGGTATCCACCCACGGCGGTCACGCGTCCGCCGGGCTCGGTGTGGTGGTAGGCCGTCGTGCGGACATACATGAAACGGGAGGGCGACTTGCTGATGGCCCGCGCGGGCTTGGTTGCAAGCACCCCGCCGGCGGGACTTTTTGCATTGGGCTGCGCCAGCTTCACCTTTTGCGCAGGCATCCGTGTGCTCGAGCACGCCGCGAGCAGGGCTGTGCCCAGCAGAAGGGCTGTGCGGATGAGGGCTGCGGGTCGCATGAACCGGCTCGATTAGCGAAATGCGCGCGCCTTGGGAACAGAAAAGGCTGGCGGTTGTCTTGGAAATTGCGCCCGCCGTGCCGTTGACTTTTCCCCGCCGGCTCGCACGCTGCGCGCTCCATTTTCCGAAAGCATGAACAAGAACGCGAAAGCCATCGGCATCGACTTCGGCGGCACCAGCATCAAGTCCGCGGTCGTCCAGCGCGGCGCGCTCCTCGGGCGCGGCGAGGTGATCGACACCACGAGCCACACCACGGCGGACGCGATCATCGGCGAGCTGTTGCGCGTCATCGGCGCGATGCGCGCGGCGCACCCGGAAACCGAGGCCATCGGCATCGGGCTGCCCGGCTTCGTGGACAGCGCGAATGGCATCGTCCACGAGCTGACGAATGTGCATGGGTGGCACGAGGTCGCGCTCGTCGCGTTGCTCCGCGAAAAGACGGGGCTCCGTGCGGCCATCGAGAACGACGCGAACGCGATGGCCTATGGCGAATTCCTCCACGGCGCGGCGAAGGGCGCGCGCAACGCCATGTGTGTGACGCTCGGCACGGGCGTCGGCGGCGGGCTCATCCTCGAGGGCCGGCTCTACCGGGGCTCACGGCTGGCCGCCGGCGAGATCGGCCACATGAGCATCGATTCGCACGGGCCCCGCGGCGTCTATGGCACGCCCGGCGACCTCGAGACCTACGTGGGCAACCGCCAGATCGCCGAGCGCGCCGAGCGGCTCTACACCGCTTCCGGACAGCAGCGCCCGCTGGAGAAATGCACGCCCGCCGACCTCGCGGGGTTGGCCGCGGCGGGCGACCGCATCGCCATCGCCCTCTGGGACGCCATCGGCACGGACGTCGGCGCGGCCCTCGCGGACGGCGTCTGGCTTCTGAACCCCGACACCATCGTCATCGGCGGCGGAATCGCGGCCGCCGGGGACACCATCATCGCCCCCATCCGGCGGACGATCTGCGAGCGGACCAGCTCCCTTTTCCATGAGCAATTGAAGGTCGTCCCGGCCGCGCTCGGCAACGATGCGGGCATCATCGGCTGCGCGGAACTGGCCTTGGAAACCCCTTAACGAAATTTTTTTGAAATCTTTTGAACGCCCGGGCCACCCGGCGGTCTGAGTTATCGTTATTAGTGTTAGGGTGGTTCGGGCCGCCAGTGGGGTGCCTCCAAGCGAGGACCTTGTTGGCGGCCCGGCATCTTTTTGGGGGAAATGAGGGGTCCCGAGCCGGGGGTCCGGCATTGCATCCCGCTCCATTGACCGACCCCCTCCGGATTCCGTAGCCTCCCGGCCGAATGAATCCTGATTCCACGTTGCTCGGGCTGCGCGGCTGCCTGATCGACGCCCCGGAATACGGCAAATTGCGCGTGTGGAAGGACGGCGCCATCGTCATCGCCGACGGGAAAATCGTCGAGGTCGGCAATTTCCAATTCCTCGGCCGGAAACCCCGGCCCCAGCCCGTCCGATGGCTGCACTCCGAACGCGTCGCCATTTTCCCGGGCCTGATCGACCTCCACACCCACCTCCCGCAATACCCCGTCGTCGCCCGGGGGCGCGGGCAGTTGCTCGACTGGCTGCATCAGCACGTCTTCCCGCGGGAACGCGGCTTCACCGGTCCCGCCGGCAGCCTGGAGGCGGGCGCCTTTTTTCCGGAGCTGGCGAGAAATGGCACGACCACGGCCGTCGTTTACACCGCGATCTACGAGGACTCCTGCGACGCCGCATTCCAGGCCGCCGCGAACACCGGGCTCCGCGTGGTGATGGGCAAGACGATGATGGACGTCGGCACCTACGGCACGCTCCAGCCCCGCAAGGTCCTCAGCGTTTCCCTCATGGAAAGCGAACGCCTCTGCCGCAAATGGCACGGCCAGGGCGACGGCCTCCTCGAATACGCCTTCAGCCCCCGCTTCGCGCTGGCGTGCAGCGAACGCCTCATGCGTTCCGTCGGCGAGATGGCCGCCGAGTTCGGCTGCTACGTCCAGACCCACCTCTCCGAGAACCTCGAAGAATGCGAGCGCGTGAAGCACCTCTTCCCCGCGGCCCGCGACTACACGGACGTCTATGAAAAAGCCGGCCTGCTCCGCCCGCGGACGATTTTCGGCCATTGCATCCATCTTTCCCCACGCGAACGGGCCGTCATCGCCGGGACCGGCGCCGCGATCGCGCATTGCCCGACGGCGAACCTCTACCTCTCCAGCGGCATCATGCCGCTCACCGAACACCGGGCCACGGGGATTCAGAAAATCGGCCTCGGCACCGACGTCGCCGCCGGTCCGGAACTCAACCTCTGGCAGGTCATGCGCAGCGCCATCGAAAGCCAGAAAGCCCGCAGCTTTTTTCAAAAGGGCGTGGAAATCCCCACCCCCGCGCAGGCGCTCTACCTCGCGACCCGCGGCGCCGCCGAGGCGCTCGGCAAGGAGGCGATCATCGGCACATTCGAAGTCGGCAAGGAGGCGGACCTCACCGTGATGGATGTGAGCACCCTGCTGCCCTACCATGGCAGCGCGACCAAATTCGACGAGCTGACCCCGGACGACATCCTCGCGCTGTGCATCTACCGCGGCGGCCCGCACGCCGTCCTCGAGACCTTCGTCCGCGGCCGCAGCGTCTGGCGCGTGCCCGAGCCGGAGTTGTTTTAAGCGGCGCGCCCGGCGCGTTTGCACTCGCGAATTGGCGGGCTGGGTGGTAGCGTGCCGCCATGAAGCTCGAAGACCTTCAAGGCGTCATCCACTCCGACCCGGAAATCATGGGTGGCACTCCCGTCTTCACCGGCACGCGGGTGCCGCTGCAAAACCTCATTGATGCCCTGGAAGGCGGCGAGTCCATCGACGAATTCCTCGAGGGCTTCCCAAGCGTGAGCCGCGCGCAGGTCATCGCCGTCATCGAAGCAGGCCGCTTGAAAATGCTGGAACTCGTGTGAGATGCGGGTGCTGCTCGACGAATGTCTCGACTGGCGCCTCGCGAGAAGCATGCCGGGCCACACAGTGACCTCAGTGCAACGGATGGGGTGGGCTGGCGTCAAAAATGGCCGCCTGCTCGCGCTTGCCGAACAGCAATTCGATGTCTTCCTCACCGGCGACCGGAATTTGAGTTATCAGCAGGACATCCCGCAGTTCCGCATCGCAGTCGTCGTCCTTGCCGCCCCGACCACGCAACTCAAAGACACGTTGCCCCTCATGCCGCCGTTGCTCGCACAGCTTCCTCAACTACAGCCGGGCACGATCACGGTTCTGGCACCGTGAAGATTACAGATCATCCCCAGTCATAAGGAACTGTGGGGTCAGGGGCACCTCAGGCCGGCCCTTTTCCGCTGGCCGGCGGCGTTCCGGTGGAGCGCTTCACTTCGTCGAGGAGGCTCCCGTCCATCTCGACGAGGTGGCTCCGTTCCGGGAAGCGGCCTTCCTTCACGTCGGCGATGTAC
>JBEBGK010000008.1:0-18940 GCA_040081515.1 Chthoniobacteraceae bacterium | reverse complement strand
CCCATCGAATTGCCGCCGGGGGAGCCGCCGCTCCAAACGCCCGTGACTCCATCGCGGACTGCGTTCGATTTCCACCCCGGCGATTGCATCGAAGGCATGGCGAAAATGCCTGCGGACTCCGTGGACATTGTTGTCACGTCGCCGCCCTACAATCTCGACATCGCCTACGGCACCTACCGCGACAACGCGCCGCGCGAGGCGTTTCTCGACTGGTGCGAGCGCTGGTGCGTGGAAGTAAAGCGGGTGCTGAAACCGGACGGCTCCTTTTTCCTGAATGTCGGAGCCGCGCCTGCGAACCCCTGGTTTCCGCACGAGGTCGTGCTGCGGTTGCGGAACCTTTTCGTGCTCCAGAATACGCTGCACTGGGTGAAGTCCATCACCATCCAGCCGAAGAACGCCGCGGAGATTTCCGCCGGGCATTTCAAGCCACTGAACAGTAAGCGCTACATCAACGACTGCCACGAATACATTTTCCACCTCACGCGGGAGGGCAACACGCCACTGGACCGCCTCGGTGTCGGCGTCGCCTATATGGACAAGAGCAATATCGCGCGCTGGGGACACACCGGCGGGAAGGACAAGCGCTGCCGGGGAAACAACTGGTTCATCCCGTACAAAACGATCCTGAGCCGGGAGGGCGAGCGGCCGCATCCCGCGACGTTTCCGGCGCAGCTCGCGGAGTGGTGCGTCCGGCTCCACGGCTTGCGCGACGGGCTCACGGTGCTCGATCCATTCCTCGGCATCGGCCACGCCGCGGAGGGCGCGCGCGCGTGCGGAGTGGAAAAGTTCATCGGTTTCGAGATTGACGCGGGCTACCTCGGCGAGGCGTGTAAGCGGCTTGGCGTGCCGGTTCCGAAAGCGCCGCGCGCCCGCTGAATGCCCAGTTTCATCCTTCGCCGAATCATCTCGCTGGTTTTCGTGCTGCTCATCGCGGTGACGGTCACCTTCTGCCTGCTGCGGATGGCGCCGGGCAGTCCCTTCGCGCTGGGGGAGAAACAGGCTTCGCCGGAGACCATCGCGGCGCAGGAGCGGAAGTTCGACCTTGACGGCCCGATCTGGTGGCAATGCGTGCGCTACCTCGGATTCGCGAAGGGCAACAGCGGCGAACGCAGTGGGCTCCTGCAAGGCAACCTGAAGCCCTGCCTGAAGTACAAGGATCGTACGGTCGCCGAACTCATCGCGCAGGCCCTGCCGGTGTCTGCGATCCTCGGCGCCTCAGCCCTCCTGCTGTCCACGGTGATCGGTGTATGGCTCGGCAGCATGGCGGCGCTTCGGAAGCACACGTGGGTGGACTCCGCGACGATGCTCGGCGCCCTCGCGACGATCTCCGTTCCCACATTCGTCACCGGCCCTGCGCTGGTGCTCGTATTTTCCCTCTGGCTCGGCTGGCTGCCCGTCGGTGGCTGGACCGGTTTCTCCAGTCTCATCCTGCCTGCCGTCACGCTCGCGGGGCCTTTCGTCGCCTACATCGCGCGGCTGTCGCGCACGAGCGTCCTCGAGGTGCTCAATCAGGATTTCGTCCGCACGGCACACGCAAAGGGCCTCAGCGAACGCCGCGTGCTCTACAAGCACGTGCTGAAGGTCGGCATCCTGCCCGTCGTGAGCTTCCTCGGACCGCTCGCGGCGAATCTGCTCACCGGATCGCTGGTGATCGAGTCGGTCTTCAGCCTGCCGGGAATGGGCGGCTTTTTCGTAAACTCGGTGCTCAATCGCGATGTGTTCCTCTGCTGCGGGAGCGTCACGATTTACTGCACGCTGCTCGTCTCCATGAACCTCGTCGTGGACATCGCCTACAAGTGGCTCGACCCCCGCATCCGACTCGAATGACGAACGGAGATTCCTCAACAAGAGATGCGGACCGCGTCCGTAGCGTAGCTCTCCCGAGCTGCGCCGCATGCCGCCAAGCACAGCTCTGGAGAACTACGCTACTTTTTCGCCTCGAATGAGCGAACCATTCTCCACTCCCGCTGCGCAGCCGCCCGGAGCATGGCGCCGTCTGGTCCGCAATCGCGTCGCCGTCGTCGCGATGGTGCTCCTCTCTGCGGTGGTCTTCCTCGCCATCTTCGGCCCGCACATCTTCCGCTACAGCCCGGAGATTCCAACCGCCGCAAAGCTCGCCGAGCCATCGGGCGCGCATTTCTTCGGCACGGACATGAACGGTCGCGATGTCTTTTCGCGGGTGATTCAGGGCGCGCGCATCTCGCTCATCGTCGGGCTCTGCGGCGCACTCGTCAGCTTTTTCATCGGTACCACCTATGGGCTCGTCGCCGGCTATGCGGGAGGGCGCACGGACAACCTCATGATGCGATTCGTCGAGGTGCTGCACAGCGTGCCGAGGCTCATCATCGTGATCGTGGCGATCTTCACCTTCGCGCCGCGACTGGAGAAATGGCTGCACGCCACGGTTCCGAGCATCGAGGGTTACGCGAAGATCATCATCCTCATCCTCTGCCTCGGCCTCATCGAATGGCTCTCGATGGCCCGCATCGTCCGCGGCCAGGTGCTGGCGCTGAAGGAACAGCAATTCGTGCTCGCCGCGCGGGCGCTCGGGCAGAGCCATGCCCGCATCATCGTGCGCCACCTCCTGCCGAATCTCCTCGGCGTCATCGTGGTCTATCTCACGCTCACCATTCCCGCGGTGATTCTCGACGAGTCCTTCCTCAGCTTCCTCGGGCTCGGCATCAATGATCCGCAGGCGAGCTGGGGCAGCCTGCTCAGCGACGGGAAGAACGTGATCAACCCTGTCCGCAGCTACTGGTGGCTGTTGCTCTTCCCCGCCGCCGCGATGTCCGTGACGCTGCTCGCGCTGAACTTCCTCGGCGACGCCCTCCGCGACGCGCTCGACCCCCGGGCCCGCCGGTAGCGCGAATTGCAGCCGCGAAGTCAGGGGCTTCCCGGACGGCGGGAAACCCTGCCCGCTGGGTCTTCATTGGGAAAAGCAGGCTGCCCGGCAGTTCCAGCCGGCGCTATCCGCATTCACACAACACGGCGTGGACGACTTTGCGATTTCCCTTCGCGGACCGATCCGGCACTTCACCCGCACCTATGCCGCCCATCGTCCAGACCATCCTCCTGCTCGTCGCCTCGAACGTCTTCATGACCTTCGCCTGGTATGGCCACCTGCGCGACCTCGCCGCCAGGCCCGCGTGGATCGCGATCCTGGTGAGCTGGGGCATCGCGCTCTTCGAATACATCCTCCAGGTTCCCGCCAATCGCATCGGCCACGCGGGCGGCGTGGACATCTCGAAGCTCAAGATAATGCAGGAGGTGATCACGCTCGGACTGTTCGTGCCGTTCTCGATCTACTTCATGCGGCAGCCGGTGAAGCTAGATTTCCTCTGGGCCGGGCTCTGCATGTGCGGCGCTGTTTACTTCATGTTCAGAAGTTAGGAGCCAATCTGGGAAACGGCAGCTCGTCGGCCTAGGCTAAGCGTGAGCGAGGGCCCGGCAAAGGCAAAGCGATGCGGCGTCCGTCAGGCGAGCCGTCAGGGCTTCGGCGCGGCCGGTTTCGGCTTCCTCGCCGGCTTCGGGTCGAGGTTTGCCTCCATGTCGGCGTCCGTCACCTTCGACTCGATTCCGTTCGCGGGCACCTCGGCCTTGGCGCTCCATGCGATCGCATTGAGCACCAGCTTCCGCTGCTCATCATTCGCCCAGCCCTTGTGGAAATGGCCGCCGGTGAATCCGAACCCGCGTCCGCCATCGTCGCGCTGCACGGCCCACGCGACGTGCTGCGGGAGCTTGTTCTTCACGGCCTCGCGCACGGCGGGATTACCGCTGTGATGACCATCCGGGCGCGACATCGTGGAATCGGGAGCGATGGCGCTGAGGATGGGCGACACACCCTTCATCCCGTCGCGGAAGCGCATGTGGAAATACCACTCGTCATTCGTGCTGAACGGCTTCACGCCGCTGCTGATCGGGTGTTTTGGCAGTTGCGAAAAATCCGCCTGCCAGTGCGGATTCACGCTCCAGTTGATCTCGAACGCGCCGCCGAGCCAGTCGATGAAATCCTTGTTCCCCTTCTCGATCGTCGGCTCCACCGCGTAGTGCAGGCACACAAAGCCGCACCCGCGCTTCATCTCCTTATCGAGCTGCGCAAGCCGCTCCGCTTGCAGCGCAGGATGCCCGCCGCCGCCGTCGGAGTAAATCACCACCGTGTCCGCCTTCGCGAACTCCTCCGCGGATGGCCACTCCCCATTGAGATGAAACTTCACCTCGACGCGCTCCGACGCGCCCTGCCCGAGGCATTTTGCGAGGAGCTGGATACCCGCATTGTGCTCATGCTCGCCCGGCGCATGCGACGGTCTGCCGGCGATCATCAGCACATTTTTCTTCGCGCCTTCGGCGTAGGCGGAAATTGCGGAAGCGCCGATCGCGGCGCAGAGGAGGACGAGGAGAGGGAGTTTCTTCATGTTGGGAATCTGAATTGACGCAGAATCAAGCCGTGCGCGAGCAAGTTCTTGGCGACGATTTGGACGGTCGATTTGCCTCGCCCTCGAACCCCGCAATCCGTAGCTAGCCGCGCCATGCCGGCCGTCACCGCCAGCGGTCTCACGAAGATCTACCGCACCTACAAGAAGCGTCCCGGCCTCGCCGGGGCGGTGCGCGGGCTTTTCAAGCGCGACTACGAGGAGGTGCGCGCGGCGGATGGCGTGAGCTTTTCCATCGAGGAGGGCGAGTTCGTCGGATTCCTCGGACCGAATGGCGCGGGCAAGACGACGGTGCTGAAGATGCTCAGCGGGCTGTTGCACCCGACGAGCGGCGACGCGCGCGTGCTCGGGCATGTGCCGTGGCATCGCGAGGATGCGCTCAAGCGGCAGTTTTCCCTGCTGATGGGGCAGAAGAACGCGCTGTGGTGGGACCTGCCGGCGCGCGAGTCGCTGGAACTGAACCGCACGATCTACGGCATCGACGAGAAGCGCTTCCGCGACGTGGTGGGCGGGCTCACGGAGATGCTCGATGTGAAGGACAAGATGGACGTGATGGTGCGCGAACTGAGCCTCGGCGAGCGGATGAAGCTGGAGCTCATCTGCGCGCTGCTGCATTCGCCAAAGGTGCTTTTCCTCGACGAACCGACGATCGGGCTGGATGTGACTTCGCAGCAGAAGGTGCGCGATTTCCTCCGCGAGTACAATCGCGGCCACGGCATCGTGACGATGCTCACGAGCCACTACATGGGCGACATCGAGGCGCTGTGCCCGCGCGTGATCATCATCGACCACGGCAAGATTTTCTTCGACGGCCCGCTCTCGCGCGTCATCGATCGCTACGCCACGCACAAGGTGATCGGCCTGACGTTCGGGGACACCGGTGCGCGGGACCTGACGGCGTTTGGCGAGGTCGTCGCGAGCACGCCGCACAGTGTGCGGCTGCGCGTGCCGCGTCCGCGGGCCACGGAGGTGTGCCGGGAATTGCTGGGGCGATTTCCGGTCACGGATCTGAACGTGGAGGAAGCCCCCATCGAGGATGTAATCCGCCAGCTCTTCGCCGAGCACGACGCGACGGCGACGGGGCCTACCGCTTCATCGCCAGCTTGAGGTCGTTGGCGTAGGAGGGATTAATCTCGAAGTTCTCCTCCAGCACACCGTCGATCTCCACCCGTTCCTTCAGCGACCGCGTCTCGATATAGCCGATGTCGAGGAGCGTGTTGAGGACATCCGCGAGATCGGCCGCGGCGAGCGCGGTGCGCTCCTGGAGTTCGACGCCGCTGACGCCAAGCCCGAAACCGATCGAGCGCAGGACGCCCATCTCGCGGCCACTGAGTTTGATGTCTTTTGCCATGGCAGGTGAAAACGACCTCTTTCCCTGAGCATATCCCGGCCCCGGCAGCGGGTTTTTTCGGTCAAAACGCCCGGATTCCCCGCCCGGCTCCCTTTGCACGTTGAGCATGAGGCGCTTTCGCATTATCCCGCCCGGGTGAAACCGACCCGCGAACCCCAAGCCGAGCGTGGCAGAGGCCGCCGCCCCATGCGGACCCTGGCCGAGCAGGCGTTTTCGCGCGCCGCCGCGGCTCCGCTCATCGAGGGAAATGCCGTCCGCCTGCTGCTCGATGCCGATGCGAACTACGCGGCCTGGCTCGCGGCGATCCGCTCGGCGGAAAGGGCGGTCTATTTTGAAAACTACATCATCAAGGGCGACGCCACCGGCAGGCTTTTCCGCGAGGTCCTCACCGAACGCGCGAGGGCGGGCATCAAGGTGCGTGTCCTCATGGACTGGTTCGGCTCGTTCGGCACGCCGCGCAGGTTCTGGCGCGATCTGGTCGAGGCCGGCGGCGAGGTGCGTTACCACAATCCGCCGCGACTCGACGACCCGCTCGGCTGGCTGAGCCGCGACCATCGGAAATCGCTCATCGTCGATGGCAGGACCGGCCATGTCTCGGGCGTCTGCGTGAGCGATGTCTGGCTGGGCAACCCGGCACGGAAGGTCGAGCCGTGGCGGGACACGGGCATCGAGCTGCGCGGACCTGCCGCCTGCGATCTGCTGGCGGCATTCGCGTCCGTCTGGGCGGCGAACGGCGAGCCAATCCCGGAGGAGGAGATCGCGATGCAGACGTGCGCCACGCCGGAGGGCGACACCGCCGTGCGCGTGGTGGCGACGGAACCGAATGTCAGCGGCCTCTACCGGCTCGACCTGCTGGTGGCGGCGCTCGCGGAGCGGCGGCTGTGGCTGACGGACGCCTACTTTGCGGGCACGCCGAGCTATGTGCAGGCGCTCCGTGCCGCGGCGCGCGACGGGGTGGACGTCCGCCTGCTC
The DNA here is from genome assembly GCA_040081515.1 of Chthoniobacteraceae bacterium. Lineage (GTDB taxonomy): Bacteria > Verrucomicrobiota > Verrucomicrobiia > Chthoniobacterales > Chthoniobacteraceae > SXWH01. Next base: position 12,187 of record JBEBGK010000008.1, on the reverse strand, counting down.
GTGCCGGGCGGCAGCGATCTGCCGTGGCTGCGGCCGCTCACCACGGCGGGCTACCGTCCATTGCTCGAGGCGGGGGTGCGCGTCTTCGAGTGGAATGGCTCCATGCTTCACGCGAAGACGGCCGTCGCCGACGACCGCTGGGCTCGGGTCGGCTCGACGAATCTCAACATGGCGAGCTGGCTGACCAATTACGAACTCGACGTGGCGATCGAGGACGAGAATTTCAACGGCGAGATGGCTGCCGCGTACGAGCGTGACCTCGAACACTCCACGGAGATCATCCTCCAGCAGCGGCGTCGCATCCGCCTGCCGTCTCCCGATGACGGCGGGACACGGAGCCGGCCCGGCCGCGGCAGCCTTGCCCGCGCCACCGCTGGCGCGTTGCGGTTCACGCGGACGGTTTCCGCCGCCATCGTGAGCACGCGCATCCTTGGCGTTGACGGATCGGAATCCGTCTCCGCGGGCACCCTGGCGACGATTGCCCTCACGCTCGCCGCCATCGCTGTCCTCGCGATCTTTTTCCCGACGTTCATCGCTTTCCCGTTCGCGGTGGTCGCGCTCACCGCCGCCACGATCATCGTCATTCGCGCGTGGCGATTGCGGGCGGCCATCCGCAAGGCAGCATCCGACGCGCCGCCGCCCGCTTGAGGGTTGCCACGCATGCCCGAAACGGCCCACTTTTCACCCGTGCCCGAAAACTACGCCCAGTCGCTAACCGAAACGCCCGACACACCGTTCGACATCTCGCTGCGTCCACCGGCGTTCAGCGAATTTGCCGGGCAGGACAAGGTGCGCGAGCAACTCCTCGTGATGGTCGAGGCGGCGCGCCAGCGTGGCGACGTGCTCGAGCACATCCTGCTCAGCGGCCCCCCGGGACTCGGCAAGACGACGCTCGCGCACATCCTCTCCCATGCGATGGGCGTGAACATCAAGTGCACCAGTGGCCCGACCATTGAAAAGGCGGGCGACCTCGCCGGCCTGCTCACGGGTCTCGAACGAGGCGACATCCTTTTCATCGACGAGATCCACGCGCTCTCCCGCATCATCGAGGAATACCTCTACCCCGCGATGGAGGACTACAAGCTGGACATCATCATCGACCAGGGCCCGAACGCGCGCTCGGTCCGGCTGAACCTCCCCCGCTTCACCCTCATCGCCGCCACCACACGCGCCGGGATGATCACCGCGCCGTTGCGCTCGCGTTTCGGGATGACTTGCCGGCTCGACTATTACACGGCCGAGGAGCTGCAGACGATCGTCCTCCGCAGCGCAGGCCTCATCAGCGCGGAGATCGACGACGCCGGAGCGCTCGAGATCGCCGCGCGCAGCCGCGGCACGCCACGCGTCGCCAACAATCTGCTCCGCTGGGTGCGCGACTACGCGCAGGTGCGCGCCGGCAACCGCATCACGCGCGAGGTCGCCGACGCCGCGCTCACCATGCGCGACATCGATCGCGACGGGCTGGATGAAATGGACAAGCGGCTGCTCGAGGCGCTCGTGCAGAAGTTCGGGGGCGGCCCGGTCGGCATCAGCTCACTCGCGGTCGCGGTCGGCGAAGACGCCGGCACGATCGAGGACGTGAATGAGCCGTATCTCATCATGCAGGGATACCTGAAGCGCACTCCGCAAGGCCGCGTCGCCATGCCGCTCGCCTACCAGAAACTCGGCATCGCCACGCCGAAACGCGAAGGCGAGCTGTTCGCGTAAGCAGAGCGGACGCCGCACTGCGCCCTTGTCGCCGCCACGCTTGCGGGCCATTCTCTTCGGGCAACAAGAACCGACATGCCCACCGAACCCTTCTTCATCGCCCAAGGAACCAGCGAAATTTTTTTCCTCCCGCAGATGGCCAGCCGTCACGGCCTCATCGCGGGTGCAACCGGGACCGGCAAGACCGTCACGCTCCGCACGCTCGCGGAAAACTTCAGCGCCATCGGCGTGCCGGTTTTCATGGCGGATGTGAAAGGCGACCTGAGCGGCATCGCCAAGCCGGGGGCGAACAGCCCGAAAGTCCTGGAACGCGCGGCGCAACTCGGGCTCGAGATCACCCCGAATGGTTTCCCCGTGGTGTTCTGGGATGTGTTCGGAAAAAGCGGGCATCCGGTGCGCGCGACGATCAGCGACATGGGACCGCTTCTCCTCGCGCGGCTGCTCGGGCTGAATGAGACGCAGGAAGGCGTCCTCAATGTCGTCTTTCACGTCGCCGACGAGGAAGGGCTGCTGCTCCTCGACATGAAGGACCTCCAGGCGATGCTCCAGAACGTCGCGCAAAATGCCGCCGAGTACACGACGAAATACGGCAACGTCGCCGCAGCGACCATCGGCACGATCCCGCGCGCGCTGCTCACGCTCCAGCAGCAGGGCGGTGACAACTTTTTCGGCGAACCCGCGCTGGATCTTGACGACATCATGAAGTGCGCCGAGGACGGACGCGGCGTCGTGAACATCCTCACCGCCGATTCGCTCATGACCTCGCCGCGCACGTATGCGGCTTTCATGCTGTGGCTCATCAGCGAGCTGTTCGAGCGGCTCCCGGAAGTCGGCGATCAAGACAAGCCGAAGCTCGTCTTCTTCTTCGACGAGGCGCATCTGCTCTTCAGCGATCTGCCGCAGGCGATGCAGGAAAAGATCGAGCAGGTCGTGCGGCTCATCCGCTCGAAAGGCGTCGGCATCTACTTCATCAGCCAGAACCCGCTCGACATCCCCGACAAGGTCCTCGGCCAGCTCGGCAACCGCATCCAGCACGCGCTCCGCGCATTCACACCGCGCGACCAGAAGGCCGTGAAATCCGCGGCGGAGACCTTCCGTGCGAACCCGAAGCTCGATGTCGAGGCCGTCATCGGCCAGCTCGGCGTCGGCGAGGCCCTCGTGTCGCTGCTCGATGCGAAAGGGACGCCCGCGATCGTCGAGCGCGCATTCATTGCACCGCCCGTGAGCGACCTCGCCCAGCTCACCGCCGACGACCGAGCGGCCCTCATCGAGGGCAGCGACCTCTTTGGAAAATACGAGGCCATCGTGGATCGCGAGAGCGCCTACGAACTGCTCCAGGGCAAGCCCGCCGCGCCGGCGGCAAAGGCCTCCGCAGCAGCAGCAGCAGCCGGCGCACCATTCGACGCCGTCGCCGCCGCCCGCGCGCGCGCCGCCGCGAGAGGACCTGCGCCCGCCTTGAGTGCCGCGCTCGGCAATCCATCGCCCGATGCCGCGCCAGCTCCCACCGCGAAGGAAGTGATGGCATCCGCCGAGGCCGAGGCACGCCTCGCCAAACTCCGCGCCGAAGTGGCCGAACGCGAAGCCAAGGCCCGCGCCGCCCAGGCGCTCGCCGAAAAGCGCAGCGCTCCCGCACCACAGAAGTCCGGAATGATGGACAAGATCGTGGGCAGCGTCGTCCGCAACGCCACCGGCCAGGCCACCCGCTCCCTCATGCGCGGGCTCCTCGGCAGCATCTTCGGCGGCCGCCGTTAGGGAAACCCTGACGAAAGGCTGCGGCGCGGAGAGAGCGGGAATGTGGCTTCGGCTTCAGCCGAATCACCCACACCCGATGCGGCTGAAGCCGCAGCCACTTTGGGCATGCGGCGCACGATGCTCGACAGCGCCACGCGCGCGCGTAACGTCCGCGCCCCTATGGCCGGCATCGTCATCAGACCCCGCTCCCGCATTCTGCACGGGCACGACTGGGTCTATTCCAGCGAAGTGCTCAAGGCCTGGGGAAATCCGCAGCCCGGCGGCGTCATCGTCATCAAGGACGGAAAGGACCGGATGCTCGGCAGCGCGATCTACAATCCGAAGTCGCAGATCGTCGCGCGGCGCTTCTCCCGGCAGCGCCAGGAACTGGATGCGGATTTCTTTCTCCGGCGCATCCGGCAGGCCATCGCGTATCGCGAACGGCGCGGGCTCGACACGCGCCTCGCGCGCCTGGTGTGGAGCGAAAGCGACGGGCTGCCCGGGCTGATCGTGGATCGCTACGGCGATCACGTGGTGCTCCAGACGCTGACGCTCGCGATGGACCAGCGCACCGGTCTCATCGCCGAAACGCTGAAGTCGCTGCTCTCGCCCGCGAGCATCATCGCGCGCAACGACGCGCCCATCCGCCTCGCCGAGGGACTCGAACTGCGGACGGAAACCCTGCATGGCGCCGAGCCCCCGCCCTTCCCGATCGTGAGCGCAGGCGTCGAGTTCGAAGTGGACCTCCTGCGCGGACAGAAGACTGGCTTTTACCTCGACCAGACGCGCAACTACGCGCTCGTCGCCTCCTTCGCCGCCGGACGCCGCGTGCTCGACTGCTTTGCAAACCAGGGGGCGTTCGCGCTGGCGTGTGCGAAAGCGGGCGCAGCCTCCGTGCAGGCCGTGGAGATCAGCGTGGACACCTGCGGGCTCATCCGCCGCAACGCGGAGCGCAACCGGCTCGCGATCGAGGTCGTCTGCGAAAATGCGTTCGATTTCCTGAAGCAGGCCGAGGCCGCCGCATCCTCCGCCGGCGAGCGCGGACGCTACGACCTCATCATCCTCGACCCGCCGTCCTTCACGAAGACCAAGGGCAAGCTCGAGGACGCGCTGCGCGGCTACAAAGAGATCCACCTCCGCGCGCTGAAGCTCCTCGGACCGGACGGCCTCCTCGCCACCTTCTGCTGCTCGCACCACGTCACGCGCGAGCATTTCCTGAGCGCGATCAACGAGGCGACGGTGGACGCAAAGAAGACCCTCCGCCAGCTCGCCACCTTCTCACAGGCGCAGGATCACCCGATCATCCCGACACTTCCCGAGACCGAATATCTGAAGGGCTTCCTCTTCGAACTCGCGCCGGGGCGGTAGTGTCTTCCCCCAACTCTTTGCCGGACAAGCTTGCCTGCGCGAGCTGGTGCGTAAACCGGACTCAGTTGAAAATGAATGATCGAGGTGAAGGGCGCTGCCATCACGGAAGCGGGCCGAGACTCAGCCAGCCGAGCGCGTAGCGGTCTTGCCCGGCATTGGCGAAGCGAAGCGGCTTGCCGTTTGGCAGCGGGTGGATGACGCGGAGAGCGAGGGTGAGGCCGGCCAACGGCTTCGCCGGCAGCTTGAGTGAAGCTTTCCATTCGCGGGCGTCGTTACCGGGGAAGAGGCCGGTGAGCTTCCAGTCCACCGGCCAACGATGTTCCACTTTTCCCTCCGCACCGAGTGCCGCCAGCTCCAACCGCCAGTCTTGATAGAAAGGGGCCACGCCTTGATTGATCACGGTGAGGCTGCATCGGACCTCCGAGCCGGCACGTGTTATCTCCGCGGTCGCGACATGGAAATCGTAGCCCATCCGCCGCACATGGGCGACGGCGCCGGCATAGCGAGCGGCCTGGGCCTTCTCCCTGAACATGCCGGATTCCATGAGCCAGCTCACGTGCGTCTGCCGCACGCATTCGGCGAAGTCCTGGGCCTTCGGGTGAGCGGGTTTGGCGTCGAAAATCTGGCCCCAGATTTCGGGGCGAACCTCGCCGCCGATGGGCTGGGTGCGCCACTTGTTGAGCGCCGCGTCGCCGGCCTTTTTCAAGATGGGCATGAAGAACCAGTCGTCCTTCTTGCCGCGATCCAAGGTGCCCCACGCAAAGGAATCATCGTGGTAGCCCATGTGGTGATGGGCATTGGCCGCATTGCGCTCATCGTCCTTTCCCACCGGATAACGCAGCAAGATGGGGGTCTTGTTGAATGCCTCCTCATAGGCGACGAGGATGCGGCGCTGGGTCTTTGGCGAGGCGAACAAGTCATCACGTGGGGAGGTGTGCCACTCGCCCCATGAACCAAGAAGGCCTGCGGTGATGAAGCCGATGCGCGGATCGCCATCGTAACGCTTGCCGAGCGCGGCGATGAAACTCTCCAGCGCGGACACCACCCGCTCGTCTTCGTAGTCCGGCGAGTAGCAGGTCTCCTCCTCATCGGGATTCTTCCACGCGGTGACTTTCACTCCCTGCGCCCGCAAGTATTCCGGCAGTCCACTTTTATGCCCGGGGTACTCGATCCATACGCGAAAGATCGTCTGGTTTCCGCGCGACGCGACCTTGTTCAACAGCGAATCCAGGGGCTCCCAAACGAAAGTGGACGGCCCACGCATGAGCTTCGCCAAAGGCAGATAGTCGAACTCCAGGCTGTGCGGGAAATGAGACGCGCGTTCGTGGCCGTGCCCGGCATACGGCACCAGGCCCTTCAGTGGATTGTCTGCGGGTGACGGCGCGGGCTGAAGCCGCATCGGCTCCGCACACAGCATCGTCCACGGCAAAAGGAGCAACGACAGAATCTGGAGGCAGAAAGACCACCGGGGCCAACTTCGAGAAGACATCCGATGAATTTGCGAGGAAGACCGGATCGGCAGCAACGTCGGCAATTTCTCCGCCGCTCTCATCACGCGAAACCGAGCACCTTCCTCGCTTCGAAGCCGGGAAAAATCGCCTTCGTGTCCGCAAGGCCCGCGCGCTTCGTGAGCACCTCGTGGAGCACCGTGCGGTAGTCGGTGGTGACGGCGAGATCGGCCCCGTGGTCGAGGTGTTCATTCGCGAGACCCTTCCACTCGCCGTAGAGCCGCCGGCCAGACTCGCTGTCCCCGGAGGGAGTCATCTTGGCGTTCTTGCTGCCGTCCATCATCGCCATCTTCCCACCGGGGATCATCATCTGCGGCGCCATCTCGCCCGCGAATTCATACTTGATGCGCTTTGCCCCCTCGTCGGGCGTCAGATCATCGGGGTGAAGCTGTTCTTCGACCCATCCCTTCCAGCCCATTTTTCCGACGCGGGCGAGTTCCTCTGCGGTCGCGCCAAAGGTTGCGCGGTTCAGGGCGATATACTCAGGAGTCGGGTTCATTTTCTGAGAGAATGAAGATGAACTGGCCATGCATGACGCTGATGTCTTGGACGCCCGGTGTCACGCCTCGACGAAGCGCTTTCTACGCAGAGTCCGCCTGCTGGATCGTGAGGACACGCGTTGCAGGATCAGGCGAGTGAACGCTGGATTACGTTGAACGCAAAGAGCGCCATCATCGAGCCGCAGATCGCCAGCTTCCCGATGCCGCCGAGAAAAAGTCCCAGCACCGCACCCGCGCCTCCTTTCGCAGCGAGGTGGAGGCCCTTCCCGCCCATCATCTCGAAGAGCATCGCTCCGAGGAAGGGGCCGAGCACGATCCCGGGCAGACCGAAGAACATCCCGGGGATCGTGCCGAGGATCGAGCCGGTCACTCCACGCCAGGTCGCGCCCATTTTCTTCGCGCCATACGCCGTCGCCGCGAAATCGAGCAGCACGGACAAGACGGTGAGCGCGGTCAGAATGCCGAGCACCATCCAGCTCGCGCCAGCGGCACCGAAGACGAGCCGATGGATGATCGCCGCGCCCAGCACGAGCGGGGCGCCGGGCAGCACCGGCGCGACACTGCCCACGGTGCCCACGAGCATCACGAGCAACGCCAGCACGAGTCCGATGATTTCCCAAGTGGTCATGAATGCGTGAAAGCCAAGGCTGGGACGCTAAACGCAGCGCCCGGCGAAGGGAAAGGTTTGGCGTTCTGTGGTGCCTACAGATGCACGACTTGCCCGGTGGCTGCGGACTGCTCGGCGGCGAGGCAGGCGCGGACAGCTTCGCGGGATTCCTCGGCGGTGATGACGGTGGGCTTGGTGCCCGTTGCGACGCAGTTTGCGAAATAGGCGAGTTCGTCGCGGAGCGCGCCGCGGAGCTGACCGTGGATCGTCGGCCAGTAGGTTGTGTCCGGGCAGCGCGAGCCGTCCTTGTCCACGATCATGAGATTCGGGTGCGTGTCGTGGATCGAGATCGAGCCCTCGGTGCCGATGACCTCGAGGCGCTCGTCGATCTGGAAGGGCGTTGTGTTGGGAAGGCACCAGACGGATTCGAGGATGCACGATGCGCCGCTCTCGAGGCGGTACATCACCTGGCCGAGATCCGGATGGGCGTGGTTGCGAACCTTCACCGTCTGCGCGTAGGCGGACACGGCGCGCGAGCCGCTGAACCAGAACATCAAATCGGTATCATGCACGCCGTCGCCGATGATCGGGCCGATCTTATCGAGCACCGATGCGCCGACCCACGCGGGGAGATTGCGCCGGGCGTACATGGAGATGATTTTGCCGATCTTGCCCGCGGCGATTTCCTGTTTCGCCGCGGCGTAGCGCGGATTGAAGCGGCAGATGTGGCCGACCATGAAGAAGCCCTTCGCCGCATTGGCGGCGCTCACGATCGCGTCGCAGTCGGCGAGCGTCGAGGCCATCGGTTTTTCGAGGAAGACGTGCTTGCCCGCCTTCAGTGCGGCGATCGTGGGTGCAGCGTGCTGGTCCCACATCGTCACGATACTCACGGCCTCCAGCTCGGGATCGGCGAGCATGGCGTGGTAGTCGGAGAAGGTCTTCTTCGCGCCGAACTTCCCGGCGACCTCGCCCAGCCGTTCCGGGTTGCGGGTGCAAAGCGAATGAATCTCCACGTTCGGGATCGCCGCGAGCGCCTCGCAGTGTTTTTCGCCGAACCAGCCGAGGCCGATGATGCCGTATTTGATTCTTTTCATGGTCAGGGAAGTCGCGCAGACGCTATCGCGTGTCCGCGGAATTCAATACACTAATTTGCAATCCTGCCGCGCTGGAATCCGGGTGGCCCCGGGCCACGGACAGGCGGGACGCCCGTCCCACTCCGACAGGCGAGGACGCCTGTCCCACATTTTTCCACCGTGTCGCCGCCGCGGCTTATCCGCTCTTCATTTATGATCACGCTCCTCATCAACGACCACTGTGAACTCGGCGAGAACCCGCTCTGGCGGCCGGAGGACGGCTGCCTGTACTGGACGGACATCACGGGGGGAAAGGTGCATCGCTTTCATCTCGCGACGAAAGAGCACCGCGTCATTTACAGCGGAGAAACGGTCGGCGGTTTCACGTTTCAGAAGGATGGGAATTTGCTGCTGTTCCGCGTGCGCGACATCGCCGTGCTGCGGAAAGACGGTCGCGTGGCGGTGGCCCGCGCCTTTTCCGATGAAGGCATGGAGCGCTTCAACGACGTGATCGCGGATCCCGAGGGCCGCGTCTTCGCCGGCACGATCGGCACGACGGCCACGAGCGGCGGGCTCTACCGCGTGGATCGCGACGGGGCGATCACGCTGCTCTTTCGCGGAACGGGTTGCTCGAACGGCATGGGCTTCTCACCCGATCTGAAGACGTTCTACTGGACGTGCTCCACCCGGCGGCGCATCTACGCGTTCGACTACAAACGCGAGACGGGAACCCTCAGCGGCGAGCGCGTGATTTACGAGGCTGGGGCGGACGAAGGGATTCCGGATGGCCTGACCGTGGACGCAAATGGCCACCTCTGGTCCGCGCGCTGGGATGGATTTGCCGTGGTGCATCACGCGCCGGATGGCAGCGTCATCGAGAAGTTCCCGTTTCCCGTCGCGAAGGTTTCCTCACTCTGCCTCGGGGGACCGGACCTCGGTCAGTTCTTCGTCACGACCGCCGGTGGAAAAGCGGGAGACCCAGGCGAGGACGGCGCGGTTTACCAATGGTCCGCGGGCGTTCGCGGTCGCGCGGAGTTCCAGTCGCGAATTTTTCCCGTCGCGTGAAAAGGCGCACTTAACCCGGCGGCTCGGCGGTTAACTCCGGCATCATGCTCAAGCTCGGCATCATCTCCGCGGCGACCTACGGCTACGCGGGCAATCCGCGCACGCCCGGCTCGCATCACGGCACCGCGTTCGCGACGACCTTCAACGGCTGGGACGAGGCAAAGGTGAAGGAAAAGCCGTGGGGGACCTTCGTGCGTTCGCAGCGCCGCATCGAAGGCGCACGCGTGACCCGCGTCTGGGATCCGCAGCGCGAATGGGCGCAAAATCTCGCGGCTGCGTGCGGAATCGAGAAAGTCTGCGCGACTCCCGAGGAGGCGTGCGACGACGTGGATGCCGTCCTGCTCATCGACGACGGTTCCGGCGCGCAGTGGAAATACGCGGAGCATTCGCTGAAGAAGGGCGTGCCCACTTTCTGCGACAAGCCACTGGCGATGACCGCGAAGGAAGCGCAGGGGATCGCGAAGCTCGCACGCTCGACGAAGACGAAATTCATGTCCGGCAGCGCGCTCCGTTTTGTGCCCGACATCATCAAACTCCGCGATGAGCTGCCCCAGCTCGGCGGCGTCCACCTCGCCACTGTCGCGTGCGGCAACGAACTCATCTACTACGGCATCCACGCGCTCTCGATGGCCTACGCCGTCCTCGGAAAAGGCGCGGTTTCCTGCCACAACGTCGGGCAGCCCGGGCTGAACATCGTGCGCGTCCGCTTCGCGGATCACCGCGACGTGGTCCTGATGGTCGGCGACAAGGAATGGATGTCCGCGGGATATCAGATCACGCTCTTTGGCAAGAAAGGCTGGCGCGCGGTGACGCCGAATCTCGCGAATCTCTACTCCTATCTGCTCGATGCATTCCTCGCGTATCTGCAGACGGGCAACGAGCCTTACCCGATCGAAGAGGAAGTCGAACTCATCGCCGCGCTCGAAGCCGGCAAGCGTTCGCTCAAGGAAGGCCGCCAGGTCACGCTGGCGGAAGTCCTCGCCTGAGCCTGCTGCCCGTTTCAGAGGTGAAGCAACAGGCGGAGAAAAGCGCCTCTCCGGTCCAGCCTCGGCGCACGCAAGACGGTCGCCCATTCCGGGGTGACGAAACTGGCGCCGCAGGTCGGTCGCAGGTTCAGCCGTTGGGGAAGTTTTTATCTTTGACCCGTCCATATATTGTGTTAACTCGCGCGAAACGTTGCGGATAGCACAACCAAATGTATTGCTCCAAGTGCAGCGCCCTTGACGACAAGGTGATCGATTCCCGGCTCTCGAAGGATGGCCGAAGCATCCGTCGTCGCCGCGAATGCCTGAAGTGCGGGCAGCGCTTTACGACCTACGAAGAGGTCGAGCGCTCCGAACTGCGGGTCGCCAAGCGCGACGGACGCAGCGAACCTTTCGACAAGGAGAAACTGCTGGCCGGCATGATCAAGGCCTGCGAGAAGCGCCCGGTCGGCGTCGAATCCCTCGAAAAGGTGGCGGAGGAAATCATCCACACGCTGCACATGGAATTCCGGCGGGAGGTGCCGAGCCACGTGATCGGGGCAAAGGTGATGGCGGCGCTGCACGACATCGACGAGGTCGCCTACGTGCGTTACGCGAGCGTTTACCGGCACTTTCAGGACATCGGCGAATTCATCCACGAGATCCAGAAGCTCGAGCGGCAGCCCCGGAAAAACGCGGGCCAGCCGGAACTTTTCAAATGATCGCATTCCGCGACGATCTGCCGCTCATCGTCCTGGCGAACCGCCGTTCGATCGCCTTCGACAGCGGCTGGCTCACGAGGGCGCTCACCGTGGCGGCCCACCGCGCCGGCTACCCGAACTGGTGGCTCGCCCCGCACATCTCCGAGAGCGTCCAGTCGTGGCTGAAGACGCTGAACGAGCGGCCTGGCATGCCGGTCGCGACATTCATGCGGGCGCTGCGCGAGGCGCTGAAGGTGATCGGATTCGCAAAGATCGCGGACAGCTTCGAAGCCGCGTCCCCGTTCTGCCGCATCTCCCTAATCGAGATCGCGCAGCAGGCCGGCAACGGATTCGAACTCGCGTTCTTCGAGACCTTGAACCGCGCGCTCCACGAGGGTCTCGCCTCCGGCGGCAGCTATCTCGAACTTCACGGCCTCGAACAATGCGTGAAAGTCCTGCGTCAGCGCCGGACGTGGGACCGGCGGTGCGACGAGCTTCGCACCGAGATCGTCGCATTTGCCCGGGAGCACACGGCGCACGCCTGCGACGAGGAGCAAAAGCGGTCCCGCGGGGAATTCTTCCTGCACGTCGCATGACCATCTTTGAAAAGATCGCCGCAGGGGAGATCCCGGCGGAAATCATCCACGACGAGCCCGACTTCATCGCATTTCACGACATCCACGCGCAGGCGCCGGTCCACGTCCTCATCGTCCCGCGGAAGTGCATCCCGCGCCTGGCGTCCGCCGGGACCGGACATGCCGATCTGCTCGGCAGGATGCTGCTCGCAGCGCGCGATATCGCGAAAAAGCTCGGCATGCTCGAAAGCGGATTCCGGATCGTGATCAACAACGGTCGCGACGCAGGCGAAAGCGTGCCACATCTTCACATCCACCTCCTCGCCGGGAGAACCCTGCAATGGCCGCCGGGGTGATGGCGGAGAAGTGAATCCGAATTCTCCGCCAGGA
>JBEBGK010000288.1:0-5342 GCA_040081515.1 Chthoniobacteraceae bacterium | reverse complement strand
GAGCACGGTGCTCTTTCCGCAGCCGGAGTGTCCGATGAGGCAGACGAATTCGCCCTTTTCGATCTTCAGATTGAAGTCCTTCACGATCACCGCCGGTCCTTTCGAAGACGGATAGGATTTCCCGAGCTGTGACAGTTCGCAGTAGGCGCTCATTGGTCCACCTCCACTTCGGCCTTGATGATCTCATTGCGGCGGATTGGCCCGCGACCGCTGCGCATGCCCCAAGGCAGCGAAAGATCCTCCGGCACGATGTCCGGCAGAACGAGCTTGCGATCGAGCACCGTCTTCCGGCTGTGCGCGCTTTTCAGGAGGTATTCCACGAGTTCGAGGCGGATGCGTTTGAAGTCCGCGTGATTCGCGATCGTGCGACGGTCGCGCGGCCTTGGGATCGTGATCGGAATGGACATGCCGAGCGTGGCACTGGGCCCCGCGGTGAGCGGGATGACGCGGTCGGCGAGCAGGATGGCCTCATCCGGATCATTCGTGATGAGCACGATCGTCGTGTCGTCCTCGCGTTTGATGCGCGTGATTTCGTCCTGCAAATTTGCGCGTGTCAGGGCGTCGAGAGCGCTGAGCGGTTCATCGAGCAACAGCACGCGCGGCCCGGTGGCGAGGGCGCGCGCCACGGAAACGCGCTGACGCATCCCGCCGGAGAGTTCGCGCGGCAGCTTGCCCCGGGCGGGAGTGAGGTTCACGAGTTCGATGAATTTTTCCACCTGCTGGCGCCGCTGCGAACCGCTCCACTGGGGATAGACCTGATCCACGGCGAGCGCGATATTCTCATGCACCGTGAGCCAGGGCAGCAGGCTGTAATTCTGAAACACGACACCACGCTCCGGCCCCGGCCCGGTGATTGGCTTGCCTGCGAATCTTGCCGAACCCTTGTCGGGCATCACGAGACCGCTGAGCAGATTGATGAGTGTCGTCTTCCCCGCGCCGGAAAAACCGACGATAGCTACGAACTCACCTTCCTCGACTTCGAGATTGATATCCGAAAGCACCTCGGTGCGATTCCACTGTGGACCAAAGCCCTTGAATGCGCGTTCGATCTCGAGAAGTGCCATGCGTCAGGCAGTCTTGAATCGCGACTCGACGAGCGACATCAACCGGTCGAGCACGAGACCGACGATGCCGATGGTGAGGATGCACAGGATGATGCGCGAGTAGCTGCCTGCGTTGTATTCCTGCCACAGAAAGCCACCGACGCCGGGACGCCCGGTGAGCATTTCCACGGCGACGATGACCAGCCACGCGATGCCCAGTGAGAGTCGGAAGCCGGTGAACATGTAGGGCAACGTCGATGGCACTAGCACCTTGAAGAGCGTCTTGCCGCGCGACAGCTTCAGCACGCGCGCGACGTTCAGGTAATCCTGCGGCACCGCGCGCACGCCGACGGCGGTGTTCATCACCGTCGGCCACATCGCGCAGATGGCGATGGTAAAGAGCGCGGCCGCATCGCTCGCGCCGAAGACGGTCTTGCCGGAGCCGTCCATCAACTTCACCGAGCTGAACAGCACGAGCCCCAGCGGGAACCACGCGAGCGGCGACACCGGACGGAGCACCTGAATGATCGGGTCCATGGCCTTCGTGAACGTCTTCGACAGCCCAAGGAAGAATCCGAGAGGCGTGCCGATGAGCAGCGCTATCGCATAGCCCTGCATCACCAGGCCGAGTGAGAGCCCGGCAAAGGAGAGGATCCCTTGATCCAGCTCACCGCGCTTCGCGAATGGCTGCGCGAGATACGGCTTGCTGGCCTTCCATGTCTCCGCAGGCGTGGGCAGGTCGGGCGAGACACCGGTCTTCACCGTCTTCGTCACCTTGTCGCCGAATTCATCCTCGACCTTCCTTGTCTCGACGCGTCCGGCGATGCACAGCCACAGGGCGAGGACCGCACCGATGCCGATGAGCGGAAGCAGGAAGCTGTCGATCTTGAAGCGCTTGATGAAATCCATGGGGTCAGGCCTTGAGACTCTTCACGGGGAATCCCGCCGCGTACGCCTCCAGGTCGCCCTTCGGGTCAAAGGTGCCGCCATCGAAGAACTTCTCCGGCGTGTCGCTCACGCCGCCATGCGCGTAGCCGATCTCCTTCATCGCCTCCTCGTAAATGTCGCCGCGCATCACTTGCTTCGTGACGGCTTCGTAGTCCGGCGCGCCCTCGGTGAAGCCCCACCGGCGGAGCTGTGTGAGCCACCACTTGGCAAACTTCGGCTGCGGGTAGTTGCAGTTCCGGTCGCTGAAAATCATGTAGTTCGGGTCTTTGAACTTGCGTCCGTCGCCCATGAGATACTTGCCCTGGAGCCGTCCTAGAATCGTCTCCGGCGGACAATTGATGTAGGTCGCCGCGCTCACGATGTTCGCCTGCTCCTCGCGGTTCTCCATCTTGTCGAGCCACACGCTCGCCTCGTGGAGCGCCTTGAGGATGGCCTTCACCGTCTTCGGATTCCTGGCCGCGAATTCCTCCGTGAACGCGCACACCTTCTCCGGGTGGTCCTTCCAGATCCCCTGCGTGGTGATCGCGGTGAAGCCGATCTCCTCGGCGATGCTCCGTGCATTCCACGGCTCACCCACGCAAAAGCCATCCATCTTGCCCACCTTCATATTCGCCACCATCTGCGGCGGCGGAATCGTGATGAGCGAAATGTCCGCGCCCGCGCCCGCCGCGTCCCCCGGATGGATCCCGCCCGCCGCGAGCCAGTAGCGCAGCCACATCGCGTGCGTGCCCGGCGGAAAAGTCATCGCGAACGACATGGGCGATCCGCCCGCCTTTGCCGCGTCCACGAGCGGCTTCAGCGCGTGCGGGTCATCCGCGACCTTGCCGGCGAGTTCCTTCTTCAAGGTGATCGCCTGTCCGTTGCGATTGAGGATCCACGGCACGACCATCGGCTTCTTCGGCGCGCCGCCGAGCCCCATCGTGCTGGCGATGGGCATGCCGAGCAGCATGTGCGTGGCCTGGATGTCGCCATTGCCCAGCGAGTCCCGGATCGCCGCCCAGCTCGCGCCTTTGCTCACCGTCGAGTTGATGCCGTATTTTTTAAAGAGCCCCTTCTCATGGGCGATGACGATCGACGAGCAGTCCGTCAGCGCGATCATGCCGAACTTGATATCCGCCATCTCCGGCGCATCGCTCGCGAAGACCCGCCCGCTCCATCCCACGGGCAGGCCCGCGAGGAGCGAAGCAGCGGTGGTGCGGCGGAGAAATGAGCGACGGGTGATGCTGGTTGGCGTGGTATTGAACATGTCGTCCGCCCCGTTAGCTGCGACCGTGCCACGAATGCCACCCAGTGCCAAAAGTCCGGTTCGACTTTTTCACGGGAATGATGAATAGGATTCATCAGATGCCATTACCACTCGACAGCCGCCAGCTCCGTGCCTTCGCGACCCTCGCGGAGACGGGCAGTTTTTCCGAGACCGCACGCCGCCTGAACCTCACGCAATCGGCGATCAGCCACTCCATCCGGGCGCTGGAGGCGGACGTAGGCTGTCGCGTTTTGGACAGGCTGGGCAAAACAGCCGTGCTCACCGAGGCGGGCGAAGCCCTGCTCGCACGCACCGGGCGCATCCTCGCCGAGATGGCGGACGCCCGCGCGGAAATCGCACGCCTGGGCAAATGGGGCCAGACACGCCTGCGCCTGGGCGCCAGCACGACGGCGACGCAACACATCCTGCCGCGCGTTCTCGAGGAACTCGGGAGGAAATTCCCCAAATGCGCGATCGCCATCGAGCCGGGCGATACGCCCGAGATGATCGAAGCCCTCCGTGCGCACAAGATTGACCTTGCCGTGAACCTCGATCCCAAGCGCGGCGAGTCCATCGATTTTCGGCCGCTCTTCACCGACGAATTGCAGTTCATTGTCGGCGCCACACATCCGTGGGCGCGCGCAGGCCGGGTCGCGAGCGAGGAAATCGCGCAGCAGAATTACATCCTCTACAAGCGCAAGAGCTACACCTCGGCGATGATCGACGAGTACTTCCACGCGGAGCGAGTCGTGCTTTTCAGTCAGTTGGACATGGGAAACATGGAGGCGATCAAGGAACTTGTGAAGCTGGGCCTCGGGGTGAGCATCCTTGCGCCGTGGACGGCGCGGAAGGAGATCGAGGAGGGAACGCTGGTGGCGCTGCCGCTGGGAAAACGAAAATTACGAAGGCGATGGGGCATCCTCCACTGGCATGGAAGGAGGATGAGCCTCGTCGAGGAGACGTTCATCGGGCTCTGCAAAGCCGCGACGGAGCGGCTGGCAGCGCGGTAGCGTTCCTCGCTCGCAGCCGCTCTGACGGACGCTACAGCGACCAGACCGTCCTGCCGGCGACGATGGTGCGGATGGCGCGGCCTTTGAGCTCCCAGCCGTGGAACGGGGTGTTCCGGCTGCGGCTGAAACTTTGCTCCCTGTCCACTGTCCACTCGCGCTCCGGGTCGATGAGCGTGACATCCGCCGTCGCGCCCGGTGACAGCGTGCCGCGGTCCAGCCCGAGAAGGCGGGCGGGGTTGCTGGTGTAAAGTTCGATCACCCGGGCGAGTGGCACCGCCTTGCGCTTATGCACGAGGATGTCGAGGAAGAGGCCGAGTTCCGTCTCGAGTCCGAGGATGCCAAAGGGTGCGAGGTCAAATTCCACCTCCTTCTCGAAGCCGCAGTGTGGTGCGTGATCGCTGCACAGGATGGTGATGGTGCCGTCGGCGATCCCCTCGATGAGCGCCTCGACGTGCTCCTGTGAGCGGAGGGGTGGGTTCATTTTGAAGTTCGTATCGTAGCTGCGGATGCTGTCGTCGGTGAGCGCGATGTGGTGCGGGCACAGTTCGCCGGAGAGCGGCACGCCGCGCGATCGGGCCTCCCGGAGCAGGCGCACGCTCCCCGCGGAACTGAGGTGCTGGCAATGGATCCGCGTGCCGGTCATCTCCGCGAGCATCGCGTTGCGCGCGACGATGATTTCCTCGCCGGCGGCCGGCCAGCCGGGGAGTCCGAGTTCCGCGCTCACCCGGCCCTCGTGCATCACGCCTTTGCCCACGAGATTGTAGTCCTGGCAATGGTCCATGATCACGAGGCCGAACATGCCCGCGTATTCGCATGCGCGCCGCATCACTTCGTGGCTCTGGATGCAGCGGCCGTCATCAGTCAGGGCCACCACGCCCGCCTTGCGGAGCGAACCGGCCGGGGCCAGTTCCTCGCCCGCGAGTCCCTTGGTGATTGCGCCGGTGGGGAAGACGTTCACACACGCCTCGTCCCTCGCCTTGTCCATGATCCACGCGACGGCGCTGGGATTGTCCACGGGGGGCGAAGTGTTCGGCATGCACACGATGGTGGTGAAGCCGCCCGCCGCCGCGGCCTTTGCGCCGCTGCCGATGGTTT
>JBEBGK010000287.1:0-5352 GCA_040081515.1 Chthoniobacteraceae bacterium | reverse complement strand
GACTCGCTCCGTGCATCGAAGATCATGGCCGAGCGCACGCTGGCGAATCCGAAGATCGAGCCGGTGTGGAACAGCGCGGTGGCCGCTTACCTCCCCGATGCGGAAGGCGAGATGCGCGCCGTGAAGCTCAAGGATCTGAAAACCGGCGCGGAGCGCGAACTCGAGGTGAAGTGCGTCTTCGTGGCGATCGGCCATGTCCCGAACACGGCTCCCTTCAAGGGAATCCTCACGATGGACGAAAACGGCTACCTGCTGCAGCAGGGCGGAATCACGGCGACGAATGTGCCCGGGGTGTTTGCGGCGGGCGACGTGTCCGATCACCGCTACCGCCAGGCCGTCACCGCGGCGGGTCAGGGATGCGCCGCCGCGCTCGATGCCGAGCGCTATCTCGCGGAGCACGGGGTGGAATAGCATCGCCCCCGCAGCGATGACGGTCTGCGACATCACGCAATTCTGGTCACCTTTCAGCGGCGGGGTGCGGCGTTATGTGGCGGAAAAAATCCGGTATCTCCGCGAGCGGGTGCCGGGCGGCAGGCATCTGCTCATCATCCCCGGCGCGCGCGACGAGGTTTCCGGCGACGACACGGCGCGGACGTACACCATCGGGAGCCCGGCAGTTTCGCGAATCACGGGCTACCGGGTGCTGCTGAGATTGCACGAGATCGAGCGCATCCTCGCTGTGGAGAGGCCCGACATCGTCGAGTGCGGCGATCCGTATCAGGTGGGATGGAGGACCGCCGGTGCCTGCGAGCGGCTCGGCATCCCCGCGGTTGCGTTCTACCACTCGCACTTCGCGGAATCCGAATTGCGGCCGCTCGGAAAATGGCTCGGTTCGCGCGGGACGGAATTGCTGATCGATCTGGCCGGGCGCCACTGCGGTCGTCTCTACAACCGGTTCGCGCGCACCTTGGTTCCTTCGCCCATGCTGTCCCGGGTGCTGGCGGGATGGGGCGTGCGCAATACTTGCGATGTGGATCTCGGCGTCGATCCCGTGCGGTTTCATCCCCGCGACGAACCAAAGGAAGCCATCCGCCGCCGCCTCGGCATCCCGGCAGGCGCGCGCGTCCTGCTATCGGTCGGCCGCCTCGCGGCGGAAAAGAATACGCGCGGTCTCTGCGAGGCCTTCCGCCTGCTCACGGCCCGCAGCCCGGGCGAATATCATCTGCTGATCACTGGCGAGGGTCTCCAGCGCGACCTGGTCGCGCAACTGCGCGCGGACACCGGTGCGGTGACGTGGCTGCCATTCGTGAGCGACGCGCAGGAACTGCTCGGGTTCTACCACGCCGCGGATCTGTTCGTTCATCCGGGTGTGAAGGAAACCTTCGGCCTCGTGACCCTCGAGGCGCACGCCTGCGCGCTGCCAGTCGTCGGGATCCGTGGAACGGCGATGGACCGGGTTGTCTGCCACACGCAGTCGTTCTGGGCGGCCGTGAACACACCGGACGCGCTCGCCGACGCCGTGGCCCGCGCCTTCGGGCACGACCTGCCGGCGCTGGGCGCCGCGGCGGTGCTCGCGCGTTTCACCTGGCGCGAAGTCTTTGCACGCATGTTTGACGTCCATCGCGAAGTCATCCAAGACTACCCCCGCCGATGAGCACCACGCGCAAAGTCGAGATCCGCCGCTACGAGCCCGCAGACCGCGAGGCCATCCGCGCGCTTTGCTGCGACACCGGTTTCCTTGGCAAACCGATCGATCCCGCCTTCGAGGACCGCGAACTTTTTGCGGACTACCTCACGAGTTTCTACACCGATTGCGAACCCGAGTCCGCATTCGTGCTCGCGGTGGACGGGGAAGTCCGCGGCTACCTGCTCGGTTCGCGCCGGCCGTTCCTGCAGCAGCTTTACAACGTGGTGAACAACCTCCGGCTGCTCGCGAAGGGCGCCTTCCGCTACGGGCGATACAACGCGGCGTCGAAGAAATTCATCCGCTGGATCCTGACGCAGGCGTGGCGCGAAGTGCCCGCGGTGCCTCGCAAGGCCGCGCATTTCCATTTCAACATCCTGCCGGATTCCCGGAAGCTGGCGACGACGCGTGCGCTCACCGAAGCCTACTTCGAGCATCTCCGCGCGTGCGGCGAGACGCGGGTGTATGGGCAGGTCGTGGTGTTCGAGGACCGACGCGGGGCGAAGCTCTTCGAGCGATACGGGTTCAAGGTGCTGAACAAGAGCGAGATTACCAAATACCGGCATCTTCACCCGCAACCGGTGTACCTCTGCACCGTTCTGAAGGAACTCGCGTAAGCCGGGGGAGACCGGTCAGGAAGTCAGGCGCGCGTTGCGCTGCAACACGAGCGAGATCATCTGGACGAGTTCCTCCGTCGGAACCGGTTTGAAGACGACAAGCCCGTCGGCCTTCTGGAGGAAGGCGTTCGTCTTCGGGTCATCGCCGTGGCCGGTGATGAAAAGGAACCGCGGGCAGAGGTGCGGCTTCACCTTCTGCACGGCGAGATAGAACATGTCGCCGGGCATCGTCGGCATCATCATGTCGCAGAGGATCACGTCGAAATCCATCGCCATCACCTCGCGGAGCCCCTCGACGCCGTTCTTCGCCGTGGTCACGAGAAAGTTCCGCGACTGGAGGAGCGACTTCAGGGTGTCCGCCAGTTCCACGTCGTCATCGAGCAGGAGAATGGTCGTGATCTCCAGATTGCTCGCGGCGTCGAGATCGGAAGCGGGCGCCTTGCCCGTGAGCAGCGTCTCAAATGCAAAGCGCAGATGGCGTGCAGGCTGGGCGACAGATGTGCCGACGCTGGAACTGGGATTCGACATGGTTTCTCATATCTGAAAAGCAGATGTCGTGCTTGATTGGCCGGGGGTGTCGGGTAATTTCCGCCGCCGAGTTCACCGTGGGCAAGGCCAGTATAGCTCAGTTGGTAGAGCGCTCGATTTGTAATCGAAAGGTCGCGGGTTCGAATCCCGCTGCTGGCTCCATGGCCGATCGCAAGCTGGCGGGATCGATGCCTGCTGCCTTGCGCGAGCCAGGCCGCCACGAGAAAGTCGCCTTCATCCACCGCCGATGCCCGGGATTCTAGTTTTGCTGCTCATCTTGATGGGACTCGCCCCGCCTTCCACGGCGCGGGACTGGACCGTCCATAATCTGGACGGCCGCGACTACCTCTCGATGAACAACATCGCCGAGTTCTACGGACTCCGCGACGTTCGCCGCCGGGACAAGGAGGTCTCCGCCAGTTCCGGAGTGCGGAGCATCCGCGCGAGCGTCGGTTCGCCGGATTTCTTCATCAACAATCTGAAATTCATCCTGAGCTACCCGGCGATCGAACACGACGGGAAGGTCTTCATCTCGCGGATGGACCTCGTGAAACTGATCGAGCCCGTGATGCGGCCAAGCCGGATCAAGAACGCCGAGCCCATCGACACCGTCGTGCTGGATGCCGGCCACGGAGGTCATGACAACGGGGCGCTGAGCATCTGGGGGCCGGAGAAGGTGTTTGCCCT
Source organism: Chthoniobacteraceae bacterium (assembly GCA_040081515.1). Taxonomy (GTDB): domain Bacteria; phylum Verrucomicrobiota; class Verrucomicrobiia; order Chthoniobacterales; family Chthoniobacteraceae; genus SXWH01. The sequence continues at coordinate 1,896 of JBEBGK010000287.1, read as the reverse complement.
GGATGTCGTGATGCGTGCCAAGGCGCTCATCCAGGCCGCGGGCCTGAAGGTGGTGCTCACGCGGAACGACGACTCATTCATCCCGCTCGACGAACGGGCGCGCATCGCAAGCCGGCATAAGCGCGCAATTTTTATCGCCGTGCATTTCAATGCCGGCGGCTGGGGAACCGGCGTGGAGGCATTCAGCCTCGCGCCTCGCGGAGTGCCCTCGATGATGGCCGACGGGCCGTCGGTTTCCGATCTCGTCGAATGCAAGGGCAACGCGCGGGATGCGGAAAACATCGCGCTCGCCACCGCCGCACATGCGGCGCTCGTCGTGAAAACGGGCATGTTCGACCGTGGGCTGAAGCGCGCGCGGTTCGTCGTGATCCGCGACATCACGATCCCGGGCGTGCTGATCGAGGGTGGCTTCCAGAGCAATCCCTACGACGCAAAGATGATCGCAACACCGCTCTACCGGCAGGTGCTCGCCCAGGCGATCTTGCAGGCCGTGCAGAATTACCGGCGTGCGGTGGGCGAATCGGTGGTGCAGCCCGTCGTCTCGCACTCGGAGGAGGCGCAGAAGGCGGAGCAGACCGCCCGGAAGGAATCATTCCGACGCACGATGCCCACGCCGATCGATCCGCCCGCGACGAACTGAGGGGGCTTGCCACCGGCGCCCGGGCGGGGCTTGTATCGCCGCTCATTTTTCCGTGAAGCAGCCCATCAAACGCAAATCACCCGGGACAGACGCCTCGCGCCCCATCGGCGTCTTCGACTCTGGCATCGGCGGCCTCACCGTCGTCGCCGCGCTCCGCAAGCTCCTGCCCGCCGAGAGCATCTTCTACATCGGCGACACCGCGCGCGTCCCGTACGGCGGCAAGAGCCAGGCCACCATCGAGCGCTACAGCCAGGAGCTTTCCGGCCTCCTCCTCGCCGAGCGTGCGAAGCTCATCGTCGTCGCCTGCAACACCGCCAGCGCCCTCGGCGTCCCGAGCCTGCGGGAGACGCTGCGCATCCCGGTCACCGGCGTCATCGAACCCGGCGCGCAGGCCGCGGTGAAGGCCACGCGCACGGGAAAAGTCGGCGTCATCGGCACCCGCGCCACCATCGCCAGCCGCGCCTACGAACGCGCCATCGAGGCCCTCGACTCCGAAGTGCGCGTCTTCACCGAGCCCTGCCCGCTCCTCGTCCCGCTCATCGAGGAAGGCTGGCTCGACGACCCCGTCACCGACTCGATAATCGCCCGCTACTTGGAAAAATTGCTGCGCTCCGGCGTGGACACCCTCGTCCTCGGCTGCACGCATTACCCGCTCCTCCGCGAAGCCATCCAGCGCCACGCCGGCCCGGATGTCACCCTCGTGGATTCCGCGCACAACACCGCCCTCGCCGTGCAAAAACTCCTCCGCCAGCAAAAGCTCGCCGCCCCGCGCGCCAGCGTCGGCAAACTCCAAGTCGCCCTCACCGATCAAAGCAGCGCCTTCCTCCGGGTCGCCGAGCAAGCCCTCGGCCTGCAAGTCGGCGACACCAAACTGCGGGCGGTGCAGCACGTCGGGTAGCGTAGCACCGCACGCGCAGTGGCGTGCTGTGAGGGCTTGCTGTCAGCAGGCGATGCGATCGCGCATCGCGCTTCCTGACGCCGGAGGCGTCCCGGAAATTTGCGGGCCGCACGAGCCACTGGATGGGAACCCCCGGCTGTAGCGAAGCGGGTTGCCACGAATCAACGGTCGCCTCACACCTCGATCAGATCCTTCTCCACGCGCAGGTTCTCGATGATGAACTCCTGCCGCTCCTGGGTGTTTTTGCCCATGAAGAACGAGAGCAATTCGTCGGAGCTGTAGAGGTGATGGAGGTTGATTGGGTCGAGGCGGATGTTTTCGCCGATGAAATCCTTGAACTCGCCCGCGGAGATTTCAC
>JBEBGK010000286.1:0-5355 GCA_040081515.1 Chthoniobacteraceae bacterium | reverse complement strand
GACTAGCCCTACTTCAAACCGACCGAAAGCCTATTCTTATGTCCGCTTCTCCACTGAAAAGCCGAGTCCCGCAGAGTGAAAAGCCCGCGCATTCCCGCACTTGGGCGGAATGGCTTGGCCTGCCGTCCGGTGGCTGGGTGTCGCTTGCGATGATAGGCAGCTACCTCGGGAAAGACGCCCGCACGGTCAGGCGATATTGCGACGCTGGCCTGATTCCATCCGTGCGACGGCCTGCCAGCCCTCGCGGACACTGGCAGGTGTCAGCAATGCCGTTTTCAGATGCCGCTATGAAGGCGTTGAAGGAACGCATTCGCAGGCAGGGGCGGCAGCGCGGGACACGCGGGAGCACGGCGGATGCTCACAAGCTGGCATCGGCTTTCCGTGATGCCCGCAACAAGGCGTTTCAATCGATGGCGGACGCTGCTAGAGCGGCGATCCGGTTCGGGCAGGTGCTCCGCGATGAACGGGAGCGGCTTGGGTCGGAGAGGCTCTGGCAGCAATGGGCGGATGCGCACGGCCTCGCGCTTTCAGCCGGAGAACTACGCGGAATGATGAAAGTCGCAGCGCGGTCTGAACAGGATGGTGATCGCCTGTTCCTTAAGCGGCCCTCTGCCGTTTGGGCTTGGGTGCAACTCGGGATCTTGCCTTCGGCGTGATGGCGAAGAACTCCACCGCTGCCGCCTTCGTGACGACACGGCCATTGAGCATCCGCACGGCCCGGTAATGCCGGTGCAGCGTTTCCTCGTTTGCGGAATGACCAAGCTGGATCTTCACTTCCCGCTCATTCCCGGTGCAGGCGAAAAGCATGGTGGCGGCGGTGTGACGTAGAACATCGTGGGGCCATTTTTTCCAGCCCGCTCGGCGGACGAATGCACGCAAAAGCCGTTCGTGATTCGTCGGACAGATGCGGACGGCATCGGGGTGGAGTTTGCGCCAGAGCGTGAGCCATGCGACGGCAGCAGGCGGCAGCGTGACGACGCGACGCTGGCGGGTCTTCGCCTTCGCCGCATCCACCACGAAGACGCCCTCGCCCAGGTGGAGGTCATGGAGGTCTGCCCGTTCAAGTTCCTTGGGGCGGACACCGCAGAAGACGGCGAGCGCGAGATATGCGAGCAACTCCGAGAATGGAGCGTCCCCACTTCGTTCCCCGTCCCTCGCCCGCTCGGATCTCGCCAGCTTGAAAAGAGCGCGGACTTGTTCGGGAGCAAGTGACGTGATGGCGGTTTCATCCACGGCGGTGAGCACCTTCACTTGCTCGCACGGATTGAACGAAGCCAGCCCTTCGCGCACGGCCCACCGAAACAGATTCGAGAGATCGCCGAGATAATTCTTTTGCGTCTTCCCCGCCCATCCGCCCGCTTTGAGCCAGCCCTCGACGGTCTTCTTCGTGATCTCCGAAACTGGCCACGGCTCGCGCCCTGCGCGGAATGACCCCCAGCCGACGCGGAGCGTGCCGAGATAGTCGGGGCGGATGATTCCCTTGTTCACTTCATCCTGTTTCGCGGCGAGAGCGCGGGTGACGAGATCCTCGATCGTCACGGATTCCGTCACCGTCACCGCGTGCTTCAAGTAGAAGGCCACGGCCTGCTCGATGGTCGCGCCCACGGCGGTGAGTTTCTGCGATGCCTCGACCATCCGCGCCCGCTCGGCGGCGGGAAGCGCGAATGCTTCGCTTCCCTCAGTCTTGAGCGTGTCGCGTAATTTCCTCCACGCGGACTCCGCATCCTCGCGGGTCGGGAAGGAACGCTGATACCGTTTCCCGCCGATGATCCCTGCGTCGAGTTGCCAACTTTCGCTGATCTCCCCCGTCTTCGGGTCAACAGCCCGGTTCTTTCGGCGTCTGATTTTCATAAACCTAGACTGCCACTGCGTCACGTTTGCGTCACGCCTTTTTTCGGAACAATGCGGAACTTGGCGGAACTTTACGAGGGGACTTACCTCTGAACAGCGTTGGCCGACTAGGATTCGAACCTAGACTAGGGGAGTCAAAGTCCCCTGTGCTGCCATTACACCATCGGCCAGTGCGGGGGCGAAAATACCGGGCACGCCCCGGGGCGCAAACGCAAACTACGGCTTGGCCGTCCGCTTGCGCAGGGTGATGCGCTTGATGCGTGCGTCATCCGGCGGGCTCCACGTCATCACATCCGGGTCATCCTTGAATGCATTGTGAATGATCCGCCGCTGATAGCTGTTCATCGGCTCAAGCTGGTAGGGCCGTCCGCTGGTGCGGACGACGTCGGCGATCTGCCGCACGCGCTGGACGAGCCCGTCGTCCTTCATCTCGCGCCAGTGCTCGATATCCACCACCACGCGCTGCGACTCCTTGTCCTTCGCCTGGAGGACGCGGTTCAGGAGAAACTGGATGTCCTCGAGCAATTCACCGCGGCGCCCCAGCAGCCGTTCCCGCTCCGGGGAATAGACCTGCAGGGTCAGTCCCTTGTCGTTCTGGAACTCCTTGATCTCGAATGAAAAATCGAGGTGGCCCAGCATCGTATCGAGCAGCTCTTTGGGGTTCGCTTTCATGTTCGTGGGTGCGTGGTTACTTCGCCGGCGCGACCTGCAACTGGGCCGCATTCTTACTCCGATTAATGAGCAACTGCACAATCGAAATCAGGTTCTGCACGGTCCAGTAGAGCGCGAGCGCGGAGGCGAAGTTGTAGCAAAGGAAGATGAAGATCAACGGCATGAACATGAAAATCCGCTGCTGGGTCTTGTCACCGGTCTGCGGCGTCACCTTCATCTGGACGAGCATCGTCACCGCCATGAGGAGCGGCAGCGGATTCAGCGGGATGCCGGCGATGGTCGCCACGGTATCGGGCTGAGAGAGATCCTTCACCCACCAGAAGCCGTGGTGGCGCAGTTCCACGGCCTTGCCGAGCATGTTGTAGAAGCCGATGAAGATCGGGATCTGGATGAAGATCGGCCAGCAGCCGCTGAGCGGATTGACGCCGGCTTTTTTCCAGACCTTGCCCATCTCCTGCTGAAACTTCACGGGCTCCTCCTTGTACTTCTCCTGGAGCCGCTTCATCTCCGGCTGGAGCGCGGACATCTTCTTCATGTTCTTGTTCGCCCGGCTCTGCAGCGGCCAGAGGATCGCCTTCACGATGATCGTCAGCAGGATGATCGCCAGAAAGTAACTGCCCGTCCACGAGTAGAGCCCGTTCATCGAGTTCAGCAGCATCCGGCTGAAGATGCCCGTCGGAATCCCGAGGAAGCTGCCGTAATCGAGCACATCCTTTTCCTTGTGATCGAGGAGGCGCAGGCGCCGGTATTCGCGCGGGCCCGCATAGATCCGCAGGTGCCGCGTGGCCGACTGGCCCTTCTCGAGCGCAAAGCCCGGCATGCCGATCGCGCCGTCCACTTTGTGCAGCACCGCCGAGCCGGAAAGCGAGTGACCCGCCGCGCGCCACGCCTCCGGGGAAACGACGGCGCGCCTGCCCCATGCGGCGATGCCGAGTTCGCGGGTGAGATCCCTCGTCACCGCGTCCTTCTCCCCGAGCATGGTGACCATCGTCGTGAAATACTGGCTGGTGACCGCGGCCCACCGGATCAGGTCGGCATTTTGCTGGAACACCGGCCGCTCGGGATGGCTCCAGACCAGAAATCCGCCCGGCGAAAACCACTCGACATCCTGGAAGTTGTTCGTCCCGTCGCGCCACCAGTCGAAGCCCTGATACATGCGCTGCTCGGACTCATTCACCGGCGCGGCGCTCCCGGTGTGCACGAAATAAGGCGGCACCATCATCGGTTGCTCGCCGACATTCGTGAACGTCAGATCGAGCCCGATCAGGTATTCCTCCTTCAGGCTCTTGTCCCTCGGGAGGACGAATGTTTTCGTGACTTTGATCAGGCGGACGGCATCGGTGCGTTCAAAGGAGACGGTCCGGGCGCTTTCATCCACCGTCATCTGCCACGGCAATTTCACGAGGGGCTCGTCGCCCGGCGATTCCGTGAGCGCACCGATGGGGATCTCTCCAAATTCATTCACGACCACCGGGGAGCCGTTGGTCTTGTCCCGGAAATGCTCCTTCAGAATCCCGCGCGCGATACCGCCACCACGGGTGGTGAATTCATACTCGGTCGTCCTCGGACCGCTCACGAGCGTCCTGCGCTCCTCCGGGCTGGAAGGCTCGGCCGGTGGCGGCGGAACGACAGGCGCAACGGGCGCAGGCTGTGCGGTCCGGGCGGCGGGCGGCGGCGGCTCCTTTGCCTGCCGGGCCGCCTGCTCCCTTTTCAGTTCCTCGTAGCGCTTCGCCTCCTCGCGGGCGCGCGGCAGGTAATAGCCGTAATGCCACCCGCCTACGAGGCCGAGGGTGACAAGGATGATCAAAAGCGATTTGCGGTCCATAGGTCAGCGTGTTGGTTGATGCCCCGGCTGCGCCTGCTTGTCCCCCGGCATCACCGGGTCCCAGCCGCCCGCGCACCACGGGTTGCAGCGACAGATCCGTCCGAGACCGAGACGGGCGCCCCGGAGAAATCCATGAACCTCGACGGCTTCCGCGAAATACTCCGAGCAATTCGGCTCGAAGCGGCACCCGGCGCCGGGGCCGGCCATCCAGTGCAGCACCGGCGAGACGGTGAATTTGTAAATGCGCTGGAGCAGACGGACAAAAAATTTCATGGGCTAATCACTGAAAATGGAGCCGCGTTTCGCAAGCTGCGTCCACTCCTCCGTGAGCGCGGATAACGTGGCCGATGCCGCATTCGCCTTGGCGACCACCACGAGCCACAGGCCGGAGACCAGCCGCGACCGCGCAGCCCGCACCACCTCGCGCAGCCTGCGCCTCACCCGGTTGCGGAGCACCGCATTGCCGACCCGGCGGCTGGTGACAATCCCCACGCGATGCCCCGGTGCATCGATCCCCTTCAGGACGCCAAGCATCATCAATTTCCCATGCACCGGCCTTCCCTCCGTGCGGACACGGGCAAATTCAGCGACCCTCGTGAGACGGGCGGCCTTTGGAAATCGCAGGCGCGGCTTCCCGCGCCCCTGGCCCGAGGCCATCGCGTCGCGGGGCGCTGGCGGATGCGTGCTCAGGCCTCGGTATGACGCGCGAAATGAACTTCCACGCCCTTGGGCAACAGGCGCTTGCGGCCGCGCTGGCGGCGGCGGGCCAGGGTCGCCCTGCCCTTCTTGGTCGCCATCCGCTTGCGGAAGCCAAATGGCTGTTTGCGGGTGCGTTTCGAGGCCTGGTAGGTGCGTTTCATGTTCGGAAAGTGTTGTCAAAAAGAGCGCGCAGATTAGCGGCGAAGTCCCGGCTGTCAACCGTTCCGGCAGGAAGTTTTTGGTCCGCAACCGCGGTTGATTTCGCCCGCCCTCCCGTTACTCTCCCGCCGCATGTCGTGTTCCAAGAT